>JAEMPK010000009.1:0-27302 GCA_022759345.1 Pyrobaculum sp.
ACAGGAGGGATAAGACCCCCGGCTGGAAGTTCTACTACTGGGAGCTCAGAGGCGTTCCTCTCAGAGTGGAGATTGGGAAGCGGGACGTGGAGAAGAAACAGGTGGTGGTAACGCGTAGAGACACCTTAGAGAAATACGCCGTGAGGATGGAGGAGCTTATAGATACGGTGAGGACATTGATGAAGGCGGTGGAGGAGAACCTGCGGAGAAGAGCCTGGGAGGATTTAAGAAGTAGAATTATACGGGTAGAGAGTTTAGAAGCGGCGAGAAACGCCATAAACAGCGGAAAGGTGGTGGAGGTGCCTTGGAGTGGCGACAGCGAATGCGGCATGAAGATACAAGAGCTCCTTGGCGCAGAGAGCTTGGGTACCCCTCTAGATGTCGAGGCGTCCGTCGGCGGCTACGACCTACGCGACTTGGCATGTGGGGAGAAACGCGCCGAGGTCTGGCTTAGGCTGTCTCAACGCTACTAGGAAAAATTTAAAAACTGTTCTAGTCAAGGCGTTGTGCCGAAAAAACGAAAGAATAGAGGCCGTAAGAAAGGCGACAAAGGACGAGAGCCTTATGTGTATTGTGACAACTGTGGAAAGGTAACGCCGAGGTCCAAGGCTGTGAGGTTGACAGTCCCCTATTCCCCAGTGCCGCCCGACTTAGCCAGAGAGCTTGAGAAACAGGGTGCCATCATTTCGCGCTATCTGGTTACTAAGACCTACTGCATAAACTGCGCAATCTTCTTCGGCATTATTAAGGTGCGTCCGAGGGAGGAAAGAAAGAAGAAGATACCGCTTCAGCAAGTCGTTTGAGTTTCTTAATCAAAAGCGACGTCGCCTGTCCCTGGTCTCTTGACGTCAATACTCTAGTTAAGAACAGATTCGACGTGCTTATAGACTTCTTGGTGGAGTCCCTCCGCGGCGGCGCACGAGAGGTGTACGTAATGCTGTGCGACGGGACGACGTACCGCATAACGTCGGTCCCCTCTGGCCGGGCGCGAGACGTCGCCGCTTGGTTGCTTGCGCAGAGACCGTTTAAAGCCGACATGCGTGCCATATTGGCTAAATATAGACACGTCTATTACCTACACGAAAGTGGTAGAGACGTGTCGGAGGTGCGCCTAGAGGGCGACGGTTTGTTTATCTTCGGCGACCACGACGGCCTCTCGGCTGAGGACGAGGAGCTTCTATCTAGACGTGCCGTGTGGATCTCGCTTGGGCGCTTGCCTTATATGTCTTGGCAAGCTGCTGCCTACGTGGCGTATATGCTTAGAAGACAACTTAATTAACGCGTCTAATTCGCCGTGGTCTCCGAGAGACTTAGAAAGGTAGTTAACCTAGATAAACTTGGGAGGTACATCCCCATCAGTCCCAACCTGTTGACGTTGTTATCTGGGTTAGTCGCTTGGAGCGGAGTGCCGCTGGTGCTACTTTTAGATCTCCCGCCGTGGCTCTTCATATTGGTATCTGGTCTATTAGATGGGCTAGACGGCGCAGTTGCCAGGAGCAGAGGAGTTGTCTCGAGAAGGGGGGCTTTTCTAGACTCGTTTCTTGACAGATACTCAGACGCGGCGTATTTATTCTACTTCTGGAGGTACGTAGACCCCTTGGTGATCTACGTGGCCCTCATGGGGACGTTTGCAATAAGCTATGCAAGATGTAGAGGAGAGGCACTCGGCGTGGAGGTCAGAGGCGTTGGGTTTATGGAACGAGGCGAGAGGGTAGTTTACCTTTTCTTGACCTCCCTTCTTGGCGTCGTGCTTCCCCACTTTGTGGGGGCCCTTCTTTATCTATACGCAGCGTTGGTCAACGCCGCAGCTCTTTACCGGGGTTTTGCGGTTTTTAGAAGGCTAAGTTTTAAATAGTGAGTTTGATAGGCGCATAATGAGCGTAATTGCCAGCGTCTCTAAAAGTAGCGTAGTGAAGAAAGAGGTTACTAATAAAGACGTGATGGAGGCTGTCAAGGAGGTGGCTATAGATTTATTAAAGTCCTGGGACCCCGCATCCTCGGACTTTATTATTCTTAGAGATTTCTATTCTGTATCGTATCCAGCGCCTTTAACGAAAGAGCTCCTAGAAAAACTCAAAAAGTACTCACCGAAAAGAGTAGAAAACCGGATAGAGGTGACGTTGCCGATTTTTGAAATAGTATACGGGGCGCAATGGACAGGCGGGAGCCTCCAGGTGGGTGACGCCACCGTGGTGTTTCCATACATAGACGACGCCACAACTGAGGAGGTTCTTAGAGGAATTATACAAAGTCTCACGGCGTCCGAGGAGGGGGAGGAGCTTGAGTAACACCGTCTCGTAGTCACGTTGGTTAATCGTGGCGATGTCAAAGAGAACGTGACCAAGTCTCTGGTCGATAGTTGCGTGATGAGGGGTTTCTAGACGAGGCGCGTGGCTCCGCGTAGTTCTTCAATAGATACGCCCATTGCCTCAAGTATCTGCTCAAGTGAAGTGCTGACGTATTCTAGATATTTCTTTTCATCTATTTCATCGATTCTAGCTAGTTGTATAGGTTTTACACCTATCGGGTCTTTAGTCTTAATTATGATTATTGCATCGCCTTTGCCCACCTGGATTCCGTATTTTAAGAGTTGCTCCGCGGCTTTTACGTGTTGAGGTTTATTTTTGGTGTACTCATCTAAATTCTTACTCAATACCATTTTTATGCCAAGCTTGTCTAATGTAATTTTCTTTTCCTTTATCTTGGTTTCGGCTTCTTTTACCATGGCTATTATGAGATCTCTTGTTTTTACTATGTCATCTAAAGTATTTATGTTTTTCAAGTTATTTATAATCTCTTCGACTAGTTCTTTTACAAAAGGCGGCGCGTTGCGTTTCTTAGCCACAATACCTTTGACTATAACGTTGCCGTCCTTGGTGACGCCGAGGTAGTTCTTCTTCCTTCCGCTGAACATTACAAATTTATAAATTTTATCTATTTCTATATCTATACCTATATTTTCTGTATATTCAATTAGTTTTTTAATTTTATCCTCTGTTACGTTCCATAGAAACAGCGAGTCTGTGTCGCCATACAGAGGGATTAACCCTAACTCTACAGCTTTCAGCACGGTGCTCGTCATTACGTACCTGGCAAGTGCTGTGGTAAGCTCTGCCACTGGTGGGCAATATAGTGGGAATGTCTCTGCTCCGAAGACGCCATATGACGCATTTATGAAGACTTTCATTGCGCTTTGAACTACGTCGTATAGTTGTCTTTCGGCAGGTGTGGGCGCTTTTTTAGCCAGCTTCTTGTAGACGTGTACTCTGAGGTCTCGCAAAATACCTACTAAAGTGCTTGTGAGGCCGGGCCTGTCGCGGCAGACGGTATGAGGAAGCTCGGGTATCGGCCTTTCGGCGTCTGGTCTACAGTTGACTGTCTCGTAGGAGAGATTCCATTTGCTTATTATGGTGGGGTATAGTGAGGCGAAGTCGAGGACGTATATGTCGAAGAAGATGCCGAGCGGCGGGTCGAGCACGACGGCGCCTGCGTACTTCTTGCCTTTTATTATGGCCTTTGTGTGTACAGAGCCCTTCTCCTTTAAGATGTCTTCTTTGTTGGGTATGAGCCAGCCTCTTTTTCTGTGTTCGTAGTAAAGCATGTTGCGGATCCAGGCGGAGACCTGAGACCTCGTGATGTCTTCTATGGGCATCTTGGCGATTCTTGAGAGGAGCGTGATCAGCTTCATCACCATCTCGCCGTTGTACAGCGTGAAGTAGAGAGTGATTAAGGCGTCTCTGTAGTTGTACTCAGCCAACTCCCAGTAGCCCATTCTAGACACGTTCTTCTGGCGCTCGACCTTCCCAACGCCTAAGATCGCGTAGGCAATTCCGTCGAGTCCTCTTTCGCCTCTGTAGACTCCGCCAAAGGCGTAGGCCTCTATGGCCTTTATTGCGAAGAACTTATACATGTCTATGTGGATGCCGGGCGCCACGCTGACGTAGTCCCGCTTGGCTGCTATGGGCATCTCCTCCTTGGGTATGCCTAGAGCCAGCGCCCTGTTGTAGATGTAAGGCAGGTCGAAGTTGTCGCCGTTAAACGTCACAACTATGGGGTACTGAGTGATTGTCTTGAGAAGTTCTCTAATTAATTCGTATTCGCTGTCAAAGAAGATAATTTCGTAGTCGGGTCGGTATCTCAACTCGGCGTTGGTACCGGGTCTACGTAGCATCAACACGCGTTTAAGTCCGTCGGTCCCCACCAACGCCACGGAGATTATTTCGTACTCAGCCTCCCGGGGGTCTGGTATTTTGTTCTCTTGAGGCGTGTAGACCTCGATGTCTATGGCCACCCGGCGGAGGTGAGGCACTGGCGCCTGGAAAAGAGGGATCCACTCCTCCGCCACTTTGCCGTATTCCGCCTGGAACACGTTGCCAAGAGTCGACTTGATCTCAGGCGGCATTGAGATCTCTACGGGGCTCAGCCCGTTGCCGTTTGACCTATACCACATGCCTGGAATTATGTTACGGTCGAAGAGGTAGCTGTGGTGGTACTTTATCCTTGATTCCCACGTCTCTCCCAATATGTCTCTTAGAGATTTTTTCCCGCCGCCGACAGAAAGCGGATCTTTGGCGTATACCTTCGTAACTAGGATTTTTCTATCGTGGAGTGCGTCGTATTTCTCCTCTACGTCAAAGTGGCTGAAGCCCGGGTGGCGCAACACGTCGGGGAATTTTTCAGCTATTTCTTCAGGCGTCTTGTTGGTGATCAGATAAGGCTTGTGCCCAGTTGTGTCGTACCAGTAGTACACGACGTCGCTGAGCGGGTCGTAGAGCTTAACCAAAGCCCTTCCCTCGGCGCCGTCGTATACTACGGATAACACTACTGAGGGCGGTATTACGTTGGAGACTACTCCTTTGATCCGGCTTTCCTCAATAGCCTCGCCTTCATACTCCTTAACTTCTTCCTCAAATTCTTCAATTTCCTCCTCAAACTCGCCCACGTGTATGATCTGGGGAAGGGTTAAAAACGAATCTAGCTGTAATATCGCCGATATTAAAGCTTATAAAGTATTTCTACATGGATGTTCGTGGTAATTTACGTTTCGCCGCATAAGACGGACAACAAAACGTCGGCGGCTACAGACCTTAAGCGAATTATCATAACCGAGGTCATAAACGAAGCTATACAAGGCGTAACGATTCTCGACGAGCGAGGCGTGCCGCTTATACATCATCTCCCAAATACATTAACGGCAAAAACATTAAGGCAAGTCACCAACCTCATAGAGATAATTAATATCATTAAGCAGAACCAAGACGAGAACCTAGGCGAGTTTCACTACGTTACTGTGAAGTATGCCAACTACAAAGTTGGAATATTTGAACTTCCTAATAAAAAGGGTTGGTTAATAGTTTTCGTAAACCCCCTGTGGCACGTGGAAAACTTGTTGCCGAAAATACGCCAGTTTGCTCACAAGATTAGCCAAAGCATCACTTAGCCCTTCCTAGCCTCTGATGTGCCGAGGCCAGTTCATTCCTCGCAAGGGCAATTAATAAGTTCAACTCGCCGGCTAACACAGTAGCGGCGATTATCTCTGCAAACTTCAGCGCGTTGGTCCCAGGCGGGTTGCCCGAGCCCGCGACGCCGAGAAGAGCCAGCGCCTCTCTCTGAGTCGGCAAGCCCGTGCCCCCGCCTACGGTGCCGACTTCTAAGCTTGGCAAAAAGACTGAGATGTAGAGTCCTTCATCTCTAGGTTCTGTGGAGGTTATGCCCATGCTGGACTCCACCACTTGAGCCACGTCTTGTCCAGTCGCTATGAATATTGCCGCCACGATGTTCGCAAAGTGGGCGTTAAAACCGTATGAATGAGCCAACGCGGAGCCTATGAGGTTTTTCCTCACATTTACCTCATGGACGTCTTCTGCAGTTATGCCAAGTCTCTCCAACACTTCTCTCTTCACCACGGCCTCCGCGGTGACAGTCTTTCCTCTGCCCAGTATAAAATTCACGGCGTTGGCCTTCTTGTCTACGCACATGTTGCCGCTGAGCGCCACAAGTCTCGCCTTTGGGAAATGTTGCTGGACGTACTTCGCCACGGCCTCAGACGCGATGGTGGCCATGTTCATGCCCATGGCGTCTCCGGTGGAGAACACCAGTCTTAGCCACACGTAGTTGCCTACGACGAAGGGTTGCACCTCCTTCAGCCTACCGTGTCTAGTCGTGGACTCGGCGGCCTTCTTCAAGTCGTCAAAATGTTGAGTTACCCACTCTACGAACTCCACGGCGTCTATAAGCGAAGGTAGTCTAAACAACGGCGCCCTCGCCATGCCGTCCTTCAACACCTTGACTCTTACGCCGCCGGACTCGGTGACAAACTTAGCCCCCCTATTCACCGAGGCCACTAAAGCCCCCTCTGTTGTGGCCAGCGGAACGTAGAAGTAGCCGTTGGCGTAGTCGCCTCTCACGAGGAGAGGCCCAGCGACGCCGACCGGGATCTGTACGGCGCCGATTACGTTTTCAATATTTCTACCAACCACTGTATTAAGGTCTATTATGGTCTTTCCAATGTTTTCAAGTCTTACGCCTATCGTTTTTTCTAGGTATTGACGTCTCGCCTCGGCCGCTTTATTGGCATCGCCATATATCTTCTCAAATTCGTGAAGTTTTACTTCCATTAGAAACGTTTTAATAAGTTGGCTTTATAACCTTTCGATGAAAGACGTATTCATAGCCGGGGCGGCCCTTTACCAAGCTGGTAGACACTACGGGAAAAACATCGACGACATGGCCGCCGAGGTTCTCGACAAGGCTCTTACAGACGCCAAGGCTGATATAGATGCGTTGTTCGTCGCCTCCTCCACTACTGAGTTGGCTAATAAACAGCAGCTCTTAGGAGCCTACATACTAGAATCTCTAGGCCTAGATAAAATACCAGTGTATAGAGTAGAAAACGGAGACGGGTCTGGAGGCGCCGCGGTGGCACTTGCCTACCACGCGTTGAGGTCTGAGGAGCACAACTGCGTGGCGGTAGTTGGCGTCGATAAGCCCAACGACGTTTTAAGCAACCAGCAACAAGACATCTACGCCACCACTCTTGACACATATTTCGAGAGGTACTTCGGCTTCACGCCTCTGTCCTACGCCGCGCTTATGGCTAAGATGTACCTCAAGAAGTATGAATACAAATACGAAGATCTAGCCCGATGGGCCGTCTTGATGCACAGCCATGGCGTGGGTAATCCTTACGCCTATTTTAGAAGACAAGTGAAGCTGGAGGACGCGGTAAACAGCGAGTTGGTTAGTGAACCATTAAGGCTGTATGACGTAGGGCCTCTTGCCGATGGCGCCGCCGCTGTCGTGCTTTGCAACGATAAGAAAGAAGGCCCGCGCATATTGTCTATCGCCACTTCTACAAACGCCATGGCGTTTAGCTCAAGGCCCGAGTATGACGTACTCTACAGCTTAAACGAGGCGGCGAGGCGTGCCTTTGAAAAGGCCAAAATCACGCCTAGAGACATTGCGACGGCAGAGGTCCACGACTCCTTTTCAATATTTGGAGTTCTTGCAGTAGAGTCGCTAGGTTTAGTCAAAAGAGGCGGAGCCCTCGCAGCAATTAAAGACGGCGACCTGCCTGTCAACCTAAGCGGCGGCTTCAAATCCAGAGGCAACATCTTGGGCGCCACGGGAGTTTATCAGATTGTTGAAGTGGCTTGGCAACTAACAGGCAGAGAGTTTAAACGTGTAGATGGCAACTACGGAGTGGTGCACAGCATGGGAGGCGTGGATAAGATTTCGACAGTGGTCGTTGTGGGAATATGACAAAATATAAAAACCTACTTTAGGGTCAGGCCATGAGGCACGAGTCGGTGCCTATTTACTGGAGAAATATTCCTCATTACTACCGCTTGGTCGCTAGGCGATGTAAGAAATGTGGAGCGGTGTACTTCCCGCCTGTGGTGAGATGTAGATGCGGCTCTAGAGAGCTTGAGAACGTAGAACTCCCCCACGAGGGCAGACTAATTGAGTATACTGTATTACATCAAGTGGGGACGGACTTTTTAAAACAAAAGCCGCTGATTATAGGTCTCGTGGAGCTTTCCAACGGCGTAAGAGTTACCGGCCAAATAGTCGACGCCCAGCCAGATAAGCTTACGCCGGGGACAAAGATGGAGGTGGTATTTAGGAGAGTGATCGTCGATGGGAGACACGGCCTAGTTATGTACGGGTATAAGTTCAGACCAGTTGGAGGGATATGAGCCGCGTAGGTATAGTCAGTTGGGGGGCGTATATACCGAAATACCGCATAAGGACGGAGGAAGTGGCTAGAATATGGGGCGACGACCCCATACGTATAGTGGACGTTTATCTCGTAGATGAGAAAAGCGTCGAGGGTTTTGACGAAGACGCAGTAACCATCGCGGTGGAGGCCGCCAGGCGGGCCATCAGGAGGGCTGGGATCGACCCAAGACGCATAGGCGCGGTCTACGCAGGCACGGAGTCGAAGCCTTATGCGGTCAAGCCGATCTCCTCTATACTCGTGGACGCGTTGGGACTTAGCAATAACGTGTTCGCGGTAGATATGGAGTTTGCTTGTAAGGCAGGTAGCGAGGGTCTCGTGGCGGCCATAGGGCTTGTGGAGTCTGGTAGGGTGGAGTACGGCATGACCGTTGGCACAGACACGTCGCAGGGAGAGCCTGGCGAGCATTTGGAGTACTCGGCGAGTAGCGGCGGGGCGGCGCTTATCGTAGGCAAAGACGGCATCGTTGCAGAGCTTGAAGCCATGTACTCCTTCGTCTCAGACACGCCAGATTTCTGGCGTAGAGAGGGCTCGCCATATCCAATGCACGGCGAGGGCTTTACGGGCGAACCAGCCTACTTTAGGCACATAGTGGGAGCTGCCAGGGGGCTTATGGAGAAGTACGGCTACAAACCAAGCGACTTCACATATGTGGTGTTCCACCAGCCAAACGGCAGATTTCCCGTCCGTGCCGCCTCTATGTTGAATATCCCTATAGAGAAGGTGAAGCCTGGCATAGTAGTTACGCACATAGGAAACACCTACAACGCCTCAGCCTTAATGGGCTTCGCAAAGGTGCTCGACGCGGCTAGGCCAGGCGACAAGATCTTGTTGGTGCCGTTTGGAAGCGGCGCCGGTTCTAACGCTTTTGTGTTCACAGTTACCGACTTAATAACTGAGAGACAGAAGGCGGGGGTTCCCACAGTTGAAGAAATGCTACGCGACAAGATATATGTCGATTATGCGCAGTATCTTAAGATGCGTAAAATGATAAAACTATTCGAATAATACAGCCGGTTTAAACACTAGTAAAAAAAGTCATGTCTCTTTTCACACATGCCGAGAAGGCAGACGGACAAAGTTTCTGAGCGTAAAGAGCAAGTTATTGAGTATCTTAGGACATATGGAGAGCTTACGACCAGTCGACTTATACAGATGACTGGTCTTAGTCATTCGCAGATATTCTACATACTTAAGCTCCTAGAGAAGGAGAATCTAGTCAAAGAGGTAAAGAGAGGAAAGATAGCCTACTGGAAACTCGTAGAGACGAAAGAGGCCTAACTTTTTAAAAACATACGCCGTAGCTGTAGTGATCTCTGAGCTGTACAGAGCTGGAAAAGTGAGACAAGAGGCGTTAGGCGTGCTAGCCAAGACCGTAATATGTGCAAAAACTGGATGCCTCGCCTCAGGCCCCGAAGTCGTCGTGGGTAGCGTGACATTGCAGTTGACAGACACCATAGCTCAAGCCCCCAGGCCGAAGGTTACCAAAGAGACCAGGCAAGAAAAATTATTGACTCGTCAACAGCCGAAACTCGAGAAGCCCCTGGCTCCGCAGATACCGAAAGGACAAGAGGTTGCGGAGAAGGCCGTGGTGAAGGAGGAGGCGGAGACGCCGCAAAAAGAAGTCAAGGAAAAAGAGGCAAGAAGAGAGGAGACTAGCTGGGATAGGTTAGTGTCGCTGATAGCTGAGGAGGCGAAGATTGAGAAGACAAAGGCTGAATCTATTTTAAACGCCATACTGAACTACCTGGCGACTTATCCCAGCACCGGGGTTCTGAGGTTGATAGACGACGTCTCAAGAATATCAAAGGCTGATCGCAAAGCCGTGCGGATCGCCCTTGAGACGCTGAGGTCGTCGGACGTGATAGAGATGAGAGAAGAGGGCGTTGTCAACTTGAAACAGTTGATTAAACGAGGCGAGTTGCCTCTTTAGCTCTTTTTTACAGGCACGTAGATCTCAGTTCTGTGTCCCTTGGCTACCAAGGTTAAGTCCCCCTTGTCGCGTAGATTCCTCAAGACTTTAAACGCCACAGACATCTTGATGCCGTACTTAGACGCGATGTCGTACGGAGTGACAACCCTCATGTTCAGAACCTCCTTGGCGATGGTCTGAAATATCTTCTCGTCAAGGGCCTGGATAGTTCTCTTAGCCGGCGCCTCTTCTTTCTTAACCTCCTTCTTACCCTTCTGAGGTTGCTGAGCCTTTTCTTTCTCTGCCTTCTTGGCGAGCTGGCTCAAGGTGGGCTTCTTCTTCCCGCCCATATCTAGCCGTTGTGCTTGTGTTTATAAAGATTTTAAGGCTCTGAGCCGGTCTTGGTTACAATTAAAAAGCCCTGTCCTCCGGTTCGTCAGGTATCAAGATATTTCGCATCAGGCATATTTAAATACGGATTTATAAGTCGTCATATGTCTTCCAGAGGACCTACGTATCGTATTGAGAACATCGTCGCTACCGTTAATCTTGGGGTGGAGCTCGATTTGGAGAGGTTAGCCGAGAGGTTGATGATGGCGGAGTACAACCCCGACCAGTTCCCCGGTCTGATTCTCCGTCTTACTAAGCCTAGAATTTCTGCTTTGATTTTCCGTACTGGCAAAATGGTGGCCACCGGCGCGAAGAACGAGGAGGACTTGAAAAACGCCGTTAAGGCGTTGGTGAAGTTGCTCAGAGACCACGGGGCTGAGGTCCCCTTCGACCCCGAGGTGCAGATACAGAACATAGTGGCCAGTGGCAACCTCCACGCAGAGGTGGACTTAGAGCAAGCCGTCTTAATGCTTGAAAACGCCATGTACGAGCCTGAGCAGTTCCCCGGCTTGATATACAGGATGTCCTCACCCCGCGTCGTCATCTTGATCTTTGGATCTGGGAAGATAGTGTGCACTGGCGCCAAGTCGGAGAAAGATGTGGCTTTGGCCGTTCAGAAGCTGTACAACCAGCTTAAGGAACTTGGAGTGTTGTACATCGAAGAGGGCGGCGAAGAGGAGTTAGGAGAAGAATTTGAAGAGGAGTTGTGATTCTGCTGTATGGCGAAAAGTTTGTTGACGTGGATCTTCCACAAGTCATCCCTACGTGTGAAAGTTTTGACCCCCGCGTGATTCCGCTGGTAGGCGAAGATCTTCAATGTCTCCACTCTGCTCTGCGAAAGGCAAATCAAGGCGTCGTCTTGAAGACCAAGAGCCGTCTGTGGGTTTCCCTTGCCAGAGAACTCAGGCCGGATCTCACAATTTACGTCTGGGGCCTTTCTCTCAGGAGGGGAAACGTGATACCGGTATACCCCGCCTCCGAGTACCGAGGCTTGGGGGTTTATTACATAAGAGAGAGACGGGACCTCGACGCGTTCATAGGAAAGCCCGTAGATGGTTTCCTCCTGGATACTAGAGGCTTCGACCCAAAGGCTGTGGAGCTCGTGGTGAAGGGGAAGGTTAAGTGTAACTGTGCGCGGTGCGACGCCGTGGAGAAGCTGACGTGTAACTGGTATAGAGAGGTTGAGGTCTTATGAGCGTTAAACGCAAGGGCTCGGCAAAGGAGAGGGAACTCGCCAATTTCTTGTGGCAAAAAGGTTGTGCAGTCTTGCGGGGCTGTTCATCGGGCGGCGGAGTCAGAAAGAGATACGTCCCCGACATAGTGGCTATATGTAGGGGAAAAGTCTTTGTGTTTGAAGTGAAGTACAGATCTAAGTACGTCCCCATAAAGATAGAGGCGGAGAAACTAGAGAAGTTGATTATGTTTGCAGAGAGGGCAGGCGGAAAGGCGTATCTACTAGTTAAATACGGCAGAGAACCCTGGAAGGTAGTAGACGTGGTGGAGCGAGTGGGAAGGGAGGAGTACGACAAGGGAGTGGAGCTTAAGTCCTTCCTAGAATCTATTCTGTCGGCGAAGATGGACCAGTACTTTTAAACACGTAATTGCACCGTTTTGTGGAGTTTGAAAAAATTGTTGAAATAGCCAAGAGATTGGGCGCCGGGTCTGTGAGGTACGTCAAGTACAGCTATGCGCCGGCTACGGACACTTACCATATCAAAATATACCTAGTGAGGCCTTTGGAATGGAAGGTGCTTGTTGAGTTGGTAAAAGAGGTGGAGAGACACTACTCGGTAAAGGTCTACGTACCGCATGCCCATGCGCTTAGGCTAGACCTTAAGAAAAAGTCTGCATAAAAGATATAATCATCGCAGTACTGTGACATATGCAGATCAAGTGGTTTGGACATTCGGCATTTATGGTAGAGGTCGCCGGCGCGAGGCTGTTGATAGATCCCTGGATTTCTAATCCGCTTTCGCCTGCGGCTCCGCAAGACGTTATAAACGCAAGGCCGACTCACATATTGGTTACGCATGACCACTTCGACCACTTGGGGGAGGCAGTCGACATAGCTAAAGCCACGGGCGCCCCCATAGTGGGCACGTACGAATTGACGTTAGAAGTGGCGGAGAAGGGCATAGCAGAGGCGCAGACCATGCCGATGAACATAGGCGGCACGATCAAGCTGGGAGGCGGCATCGAGATCTATTTGACGCCGGCGTTACACACCGCCAACAGAGGCGCCCCCTCGGGTTTCGTAATTGCGACTCCAGAGGGCACCGTGTACCACGCAGGCGACACCGCCCTCTTTAGAGATATGGAGCTCATCGCAGAGCTCTACGACATTGACGTAGCCCTTCTACCCATCGGTAGCGTCTTCACCATGGGTCCACGTGAGGCGGCCATAGCCACTCAGCTACTACGGCCGAGGAGAGTGGTGCCTATGCACTACAACACATTCCCCCTCATTAAGCAGGACCCAGAGGATTTCAAGAGCCGCGTAGAGGCGGTTTCGCGGTCGAAGGTGTATATAATGAAGCCCGGCGACGTCCTTAAAGTCTAAATTTTTTATATAGACACTTCGAGGGGTTTTCATGTCCGAGCGATTTGACGTAGTGGTGGCGGGTGCCGGCACGGCAGGCGCATATGTCTCCTACCTCCTCGCCAAGGCAGGATTCAAAGTGGCGCTTCTCGAGTCTAAAAGCGGCAACGACATTGGAGTCAAGACATGTGGAGACGGCCTAGGTCAACACCACGTCGAGAGGCTTTCCCGGCACCTCACCCCTAATCCTAAGGTCTTCCAGAATAAAATAGAAGGTGTGGAGTTGATAAGTCCTGACGAGAGGACGCGGCTGATAATCAAGGGCGAGGGCTATGTGCTTGATAGATTCATGTGGGGTAAGTGGCTTGTTGAGGAGGCGGTAAACGCGGGCGCCACGTTGTACGAAGGACACACGGCTACGGCACCTCTTCTGGAGAATGGAGCCGTGGTGGGGGTCAAGGCAGTGGAGAGACGAAGCGGTACGGCGAAGGAGTTCAGAGCTAAGGTAGCGATAGATGCGTCTGGCTCGGCCGCGGTGCTGAGGACGAAGTTAATCGGGTGGCCGATCTCGGAGCCGTTGCATCCAGAGGACGTCTCTCACGCCTACAGAGAGATTGTGTATGTAGAAGAGCCCCTTGAGAACCCTCAGTACATTAGGATATACCTAGACATGGTGGTGGCGCCTGGCGGCTACTGGTGGATCTTTCCCCGTAGCTCTACTTTGCTCAACGTGGGGCTCGGCATATGGGGCGTGTTGAAACAAAACCCGCGGACGAACTACGAGAAGTACATCCTCCCGCGGCTTAAGATAAGAAGTAAATACCACATAGGCGGCGGCTTCATCCCAACCAGGAGACCTCTCAAGACGCTTGTAGGCAACGGCATCGTGGCGCTTGGAGATGCGGCAGCCGCCGTGAACCCCATCCACGGGGGCGGGATCGGGCAGGCATTGCTCACTGCGGAGCTCTCCTCTAAGGTCATCGCCAAGGCGTTTGAGAGAGGGGACTTCTCAGAGAACGTGCTGTGGGAGTACAACCTGCTCTACATGAAGGAGTGGGGCTACAGACAGGCCCAGCTAGACGTGCTTCGGCTGATGCTCCAGACTCTAGACAACGACGACCTCAACTTCGGCCTGTCTCGTAAAATCCTTACGGAAGACGAGATATACCACCTGGCCGCCAAGGGCACAAACATCTCGCTAATAGACAAGTTCAGAGTGATGATGCAGTTCATAGGGCGGCCAGCTTTGTTGCGGAAGCTCAGCACCTCGATTCAATACGCCAAAGAAATCGGCGACCTATACCTCGCATATCCCACAGACAGAAGTAACTTAGAACGGTGGCATGCTCAAGTTGTGGCCAAGTACAACGAGTACAGAGAGAAGATCGGGCTCGGCCCTCTGCCGACGGCCTAGTTCCATGTCTATAGAACAGGAGTTTTTGAAATACGTCTATTTGCTATACCACAGGGGGCACCTCACCCTGCTCTCCGGCAACGTCTCGATGCGGGTCGGCGACGAGGTCTTAATCACGCCGACCAGCCGCCCTAAGCCCTTTCTTACGCCGGAGGAACTCGTGTGGATAGACCTCGACGGCAGAGTGCTACGCGGCTCTCTGAAGCCTACCAGCGAATGGCGTATGCATGTAGCTATCTACAGAAGGAGGCCGGACGTCGGCGCTGTGGTGCATACACACGACGTGTTGCCCACTGTGATGGCCGAGAGGATCGACACCTCCATACTCTCAGAGGCCGAGGCGTACCTAGGCTCTGAAATAGCCGTCGTGCCTTACATAAGGCCAGGTACAGCTGAGCTCGCCGAGGCCGTCGCCGAGGCGCTTGAGAGGAATAATGTGGCAATCCTTAAGCGACACGGACTCGTCGCAGTTGGTAAAGACTTGGCAGAAGCAGTAAACAGAATAGAAGTAGTCCAAGACTTAGCAATGGCGACGTTATACGCTACAGTGCTTTCAACCTTAGCTAGGTAGTACTAAGCGTCTCAACGACCTTTTACCCCTAGTCCTCTTAAAGAGCGCAGAGACTTTTGTCCACATCGGCATCTCACGTCCAGCGTCAATCACGGCCGCAGTGAGCACGCATGCCGTGGATAGACGACGGCCGAAACTTCTGTTATAAAAGGGTGTTGATTTAAGCGGTGTGAATTGTATAGATCGTCGATTGGTGGGGGACCTAGTGGCGCTCTCCAGGGTGGAGGGGCTCCCCGTTGCCGAGGCGGCAGCTAGGCTCTGCATGACACGACAGGGGCTTTACAAAATTCTGAAGACTTTAAGAGAGAAGGGGTACGTGGAGGAAGGCCCTGTGGTTAAGCTAAGCCAGAGGGGGAGAGACGTCCTCAGCGCAGTGCTTAAGGATTTACTCTCTTATTTCAACATAGCTTCTATGAAACTAAGCGGGGTCGTGGTCAGCGGACTTGGCGAAGGTGCGTTTTATATATCGCTTGAGGGCTATAGGCGCGCAATAGAGGAGGCTCTAGGATTCACGCCTTATCCAGGCACGCTTAACGTAAAACTTGAGCGCCAGTCGTTGCCGTACAGGAGGTATCTAGACAGTCTGCCCGGCATCTTGATACCCGGGTTCTCTAATGGTATAAGAACCTATGGGGCGGTAAAGGCCTTTAGGGCTCGGATAAGAGGCGTCGAGGGCGCGGTGGTGATGCCAGAACGGACGCATCATCCTACCGACGTGATAGAGGTGGTGGCGCCCGTCAAACTACGAGATGTCCTCGGCCTAAAAGATGGCGACAGAATAGAGATAGAGATTTATCTTTGAAAATACGGATGGCTATGAAGGAGATAGGCATCGTGGTAAGCGGCGCCACTGTAGGCTCTATACCTGTCCAAATCTACCGCTCCGCTGAGCGTCACGCCGTAGAGGAACAACTGGTGGGCGTCGTCGATAGAGAGAACCCAGGAGAAATCGTGGTCGGTTTCCTCCGTAGAATAACTAAGTTAGAACCAGTCATAAGAGATAGGGTGAGGACCCCCTACGTGGACAAGCCCGAGATGGTTGACTACGGCATACTTCTGCCTTACACCTCAGCAATTGTAAAGCCATACGTAACTATTAGGGATGGGAAAATAGGCGAAGTCTCCAACGTCGTGACTCCCGGTTCCAAGGTCTTCCTCGTCGACGCCTCAATGCTGGAGAGCGCCTTCCAGGGGGACTATGCATATGTAGGTGTACACAAATACTCTGGCTGGGCTCTGCCCCTAGATGTGAGATACGTGACGCATCATGTGGGGGTTTTTGGAGCCACTGGCATGGGCAAGTCGCGTCTCGTCAGGGCGCTCATAAACGAGCTCGCGGCGAGAGGGTTTAAGGTAGTGGTGTTTGACCACACAGGTGTAGACTACGCGCCTTATTACACAGCCGTGATAAAATCAACAGAGGTCAAAATCCCGCCGAACATTCTGGCGTCCGTAATAGCAAAGATGGCTCAGCTACAGTGGCAAACCCATGGAGAATATCTAGAGATAGCTACTATGACTTATGAGGGGAAGTGGGCAAAGGAGACCTTCGTGGCTCACTTAAAGAGAACGATGAAACGACTTAACGCCCGCGACTCAACCATAGAAAAGACGGAACTCTACCTGAAGCAACTGGTGGACAGCTCGTTTTTCGAGGAACTCAACAACCGGACAAAGACGCCGCGAGATGTGCTTTCCGCAGAGGCGACGCCTATCGTTGTGGACTTGAGTTACGACACAGATCTCTCAGTCAAACAAGCCATCATCGCCACAGTAATAGAGGCGGCGTGGGCAGAGGTTAAACGGGAGAAGACCCCCACAAGGGTGGTTTTTGTAGTGGACGAGGCACAGAACTACGCCCCTCAGACATGGACAATCTCGAAGGATGCCATAGAGACCACAGTGAGAGAAGGCCGCAAATGGGGTCTCTCGATGATTCTAGCAAGTCAACGCATTGTAGGCGACATAGACCCCTCCATAAGGGCGAACTTAGGCACTATATTCTTCTCGAGATTGACCGCCCCCACCGACATCAGAGAGATAAGCACATACCTAGATCTAGCCGATATAAATGAAAGCGTGCTGGCGCAACTACAGCCGCGGGAATTCTTTGTGGCAGGGCTGATGAACCCCCTCAGGCGGCCTGTGTTGATTAAGACGCGGGAGGTGGTTTAAAAAGAGGAGCACTCTTACATACGTGGAGACCCTGGACTTCTGGATTGAGCCCGACTTGATGATCGCCATAAGACACGAGGTTGAGAAACATGCCGAGAAGATTCGGCACATCCACAAAGTCGTTCAGGAGCTGGTCTCGTTGAGGGAGAAGGTGAGGATGATGAAGATTGGCGCCCCGCGGAGCTTCGACGTATATGCGGTAGACTCCTCCTACGGCTCGCCCCCGCTTGAACTCGTCGGCGGGGTGTTCACAGTGGTGGCTTACGGCTACGTGGGGGTAAGCGGAGGTCAGCAAGACAAGTTTCTGACTGGCGCTTTATTTTTCAGCGACACTAAAGAAGCCGACGTCTCGCGCTTCTCCGCGTTGCTGGAGAAGCGGATGGCCACGAGGCTCCTCGAGGATAAGCTGAGGGGGAAGAAGAAGATGGACATGATCATACTAGACGGCGAAATTGCGGTGCACCCCCTCCCCTTTAACCTAGCCGTAGGAGGGGGGAAATATGAGGAGGCAAATAAGGTGGTTAACAACCTGTTGAGGGCCGCTGCGGCGAGCAAAACTACGATAGTTGCGGTGGCTAAGAGGGTGAGGTCGCGGTACCTCTCGGTGGTAGCCGGCCGATGTCTGCCGGTCAACGACAAGATAACCGCCTCTGCCATCTTAAAGCCGGGGGAGTATTTCAGCCTAGGTAAGCTTAGAGACCTCCTGCCTAGATACGCCGTTATTCACTACGCAGACTGCGAAGGCGGCTCCGAAAAAGAGGCGGTGCTACGTTGCTACAGAGGCGAGTCGGTCAAGCTAAGCGCCAGAGGCGAAAGACTCTGTAGAAGACTGAAAGAGTTCGACGTAAACTTTGCACAGGTATTAAACTCCTCGCGGTATCCCCACCTCAAACTACTCGGCGACATCGAGGTGGTTTACTACATGCCGTATGGACACAAAACGGCGGTGAGGATAGAGCTACTAGACCTGGGCAACCTAGGCGTCGACGCCGTGCTGTCTTACCTCGCCTCCACTGCCTCCTCAGTGACGGGATACCCCCAGATCCTAGACGCCGTAGACCAATACGTGAGAGTGAGCCCAGACCTCGTCGAGGCCGTACTCAACGCACTCCTCTCAAAAACCCCCGGCGACCTCACGCACCTCCTCTGGCCCACAAACTTACAGAAGAGACTAGCGGGCAGGTTCTGAAATGGGCAGACGCGTGGCTTGTTCAAGAAATATCTTGTCGATTGGCTTAAGCCGCTTATTTATGCGGATCTTCAAACCTTCTACATATACTTCCACCGACTTGTAGCCGCGTGCCTCTAGATACTCCTCTACGTCACGGACGTCCACCTTAAGTTTTTTGACGTCGCCGCAGGGACCCCAGCGGCACAACGCACATGCCTGGCCGTGCGCAACTACATTGGCCGCGCAGGAGGCCGGCAGGACCTCGAACCCCATCTGCCTAGCGACTGCGACGAACTTCTCCTTTGGATATCTAATAGGCGTCTGCCGTCTTTCATGTAGTTCACGTACGTAGGGGGTTACATCGACACCGAAGGCCCTCAGCCGCGCGACTATGCCCTTTGTGACGCGCAGAGTCCCGAACACGACCCTCCTGTAGCCCAACTCCGCCGCCAGCGCCAAAAGCCGCGTAATGTCCCGGTCGGTGACTCCCGGCACGATGGGGCGGACAAAAAGCGTCACGGAGATGCCGCGCCGCATAAGCTCCGCCCCAGCTTTTAGCCTTTCAAGAGGCGGCGGGGCTTTAGGCTCCAGCTTGCCTGTGGTGTCGGTAACGCTTATCAACACGTCGAGTCCCTTCTGAACCTCGGCAAGTTCAGTAGGCGGCGGCATCTTTGTGGAGATCTGGATGGGGTTTCCTAAATGCGTGGCTATGCTCTTGACGTAGCCCAGCGCCAATTCTCTAGTTTCGGGCAGGAAAGGCTCGGTGACGGACCCCACCGCGATTAGGCTACCCCATGGCCCCACGGCGACGTGGGGGTTTACGGCGACGGCGTAGGCCATCTGAAGAGGGGACAGCCTATACGGCCTGGCCGCGCCGGGGAACCCCATGTCGTATATGTAGCAGTATGCGCACGCCAGGGGACAGCCCACGCCTGTGTGTATAGTCAAGCCGCACGGCCGCGGCCTCCTCTTGGCGTGGGGGTCTTTTCTAGCCTCCTTCCTTTCCTCCTCGCCGAGCCTCTCCTCAAGCGACTTAATGATCCTTTGTTTGGTCCTCCACGCCTCCATACAGCCTCTTGTACATTCTTCTCAACACCCGCCGGATTACGCCTCTCCTGTCCACATTCCCGAAGAGCTTTATAGCCGCCTTCCGCAGGCTCCCAGTCTCCACCACCGCCTTTAGTATCTCTTGCTCTCTTTTCGACAGTTTAAGCTTGTTGAGCGCCATCGCAGCTATCTCCACAGGCGTCAAGCCGCCGTAGTGAAGCTCCTCAGGAATGTCGACCTTCGTCACCTTTCCAAACTTCACGATGGTGACTACAGCGTCGTCTCTAAGACCTGGGTATCTCTTCTTTAGATAAGCCACCAGTTCTTCCCTAGACTTAAAGCCGTCCATCACTGCATCCTCTTCCGTAAGTTCTTTCACCCGTTTGTAGATTACTTGTTCGACGTCGGCTATGGCCACTATACGTCCTCTGCTGTGGATGTAGACTTTGTCTGCCACGCGGAGGACGCCGGGCCTTATGGTGGACTTCTTCCTTCCCTCAAACAAGGCCTTTACGTACTTAGACGAGAGCATTAGGTGCCTAATCACGGCTTGAGCCTCAGCGCCGGGGTCTTTCCAAACCCCTCCACCTCGTACTCATCTGTGTCCACTGGAAATATCCTAACGCCTATTGGACGTCTTTTGGCGTGTGAAACTGCGGCGAGGTCGTAGAGCAGATGTTTCAACTTTGTCCAGTCACTTATCTTCACGGGGGCCATATCTAGGCCGGGTATGCAGACCGACGTGTAGCTGACGAAGTGGTCTAGGTTGAGGAAGCCCTCGTAGACGAGCCGCTTCAGCTCTTCGTCCTCGGCGAGGGGTAACATCACCTCGTTGAAGCCGACTTTCTTAACGTCCGCGGTCTCTATGGCTTGATTCAATTTATATATGGCGTGGTGAGACCCAGGCTCGCCCAGCCTAATCCCAAACAGCCTATAAAGCGCCTTTGCGACGCTTTCTTCGCCCCAGGGGGACAGCGAAGCGTCTACGCCTAAGTACTCGAGACCCAGCGTCGAGGCCACGTATCTGCCCAGCTCTTCGCCGAGTCTCAAGATGTGCGGCACGTCGTCTAAGGTCTGTAAGTCGTTGGGGTAGAGGAGCGAGACCGTGACGCCTCTTTGTGTGGTTATGGAGGCGGGGAAATAGGGCGAATTGAATACGGCGCCGCCGAGCATCAAGGCCACGTATCTAGAGAGGTGGATCTCCCCCTTCTCGTATATGGTCTTGAGAAACTTTGTATACTCCGTCACATTTAAAAGCGAGGAGAAGGCCCCATACTGAGCCGCGTATCTGTAGACGTCGTCGGCGTCGTAGTAGAGGTGGGTTGCGGAGATGTACCTTACTCCGCGGTCTTGTAGAGCTGATATTACCTTCTCCGCCTTGTCTCGGGGCGGCGGCGAGACC
Organism: Pyrobaculum sp.; assembly: GCA_022759345.1. Classification (GTDB taxonomy): domain Archaea; phylum Thermoproteota; class Thermoprotei; order Thermoproteales; family Thermoproteaceae; genus Pyrobaculum. The sequence continues at coordinate 20,861 of JAEMPK010000009.1, forward strand.
GACACGCGAATGGTCGCTGGGTTTACGCTCTTTGCGGTCTGGAGGAACTTCTCCACGATGGCAAAGTCGTCGTTCCACATTAGGTGCAAAACTACTGCACGAACGCGCATAGCTGTTCTAACATCTATATTAATAATACCATGTGGCGAGATGTAGATGTTCCGGCGGATAACGCCGTAGTGAATGAGCTTTGCAGACGTCTTTGAAGGGGCATGCGTCGCATTTCGGGTTTTCTCGCGTGCAGATTCTGCGGCCAAAGTTCCATAGGTAGTCGTCTAGCGCGAAGGGGTGTAGATCTGCGAATTTGGCGACTATCCTCCACGCGGTCTTCACAAGCTCTCTCAGTCTTATATCCTCCTCCCGCGTTGTCTCCACGCCGCTTTCTAGAAAATCGTAATTCAGGTCTACTATCCCCAGTCTATAAGCTATTCGGGACACGTGGTTGTCGACCGGCACATCTGCCTCCTCTATGTCTTTAAAGTCGGCGAGTCTTCTGCCGTCTAGGAATTTAGCGAGCAGGAGGACTTTCTTCTCCACAGGGTCTTCATACGCCCTCATCTGTTTAATGGTCTCCTTCAGTTTTTTCAGGGAGTCGCGGGGGATGTTCGCAAATCCGCCGATGCGCAACGCCTTTTTACCCACGTCGCGAAGCAACAAGACGCGTGTGTGGAAATCCCAGACTCTCTTGCCGTTGATGCTTAACAAAACGTCTGCCTCGTCAGGCCTCAACTGGGCCAGCTTATCTGCCTTGAAGAAGCCGCGGCCGTAGGCCAGTCTTCCAAGTCTATAAAGCAAGTCGGCGCCGTGGAAAAACTCCCCCTCGACTACGCCCTCAAAAGGCTCCCATAGGCTCGTCCTATGGTCTATGGCCGTCATCGCCACGAAGTAGCCTATCTGGTCCTCCAACGGGTCGTCTGGAGGCGGATATAAGCGGGGGTCCAGATAATTGTCGCGCTTTACGCCCACGGTCTTCAGAACGTTGGCAACCGCCTCAGCCTTGTCTACGTCTATTACCTCCATGTCGCCTCTGAAACAAATTTAACTATTTAGCTGTAACGCCGCCCCATGCGTACGTGTGTGGAACTTAGGGGGAGCATCTCCGTGGCGCATAACCCCTCTTTCTCCCCCAGCTGGGCGCGGGTCCACGGCCATGACTATATAATCACGGTGGCGATATGTAAAGAAGGGTATGCCGACTTGGTGGTAGACGCTGCAGAGGCCTCTGAAAAGTTAAGAAAAGTGTTGTCGGAAATGGACGGGAAATATCTAGCCTCTCCGCTGGAGAAGCCGCCTCTGCCGCCTCCTCACGTATACATAGTGCCTTGCGGCTTGCCGGGCCTAAGTGGGGAGTGTCTAGCCAGGCACATAGCAGAGCTTCTCGGCGCTACGTGGGTACGTGTGTGCGAGAGCGGACTTGCGTCGCCTTGTTTCTACTTTGAAAAATAATTAAAAAGTAAGACAGGCGTAAATTTTGTGAAGCTTAGGGTGAAGTTCCTGGCAACGCTTTCAGAGTTGACAGGTGTGTTAAAGACAGAGGTGGAGGTGCCAGACGGTCTCACTGTGAGAAAGTTAATAGACATATTGACGGAAAGATATGTGAAGCTGAGAGAGGAGTTGTTAGACGAAAGAGGCGACTTAAAGCCTATGTATAACATCTTGGTCAACGGAAGAGCTATAGAGTGGCTCGGCGGTTTAGAGACGCGGTTGAAAGACGGAGATGAAGTTGTGTTTATTCCGCCAGCTGCTGGCGGCTACAGGGTTCCCATATTGCGTATTCGCCGCAGCCGTAACTAGCCGCAACGTGGCACAGAACGTTCACACGATCTCCCATCTTGAGCTCCCGCCGTATATGCACCCCACCACCCGAGAGGCATCTCCCAGAGTTATGCACGGCGCCGCTTTACACCTACTTATCTGGTCCCATCTCTCTAGCTTCTTCTCGCCAGGTCTCCCAAATATCTCACACGCCCTTATTTCGTCTTTCACTAGGTTTATCGAGAAGCTCTTCTCCTGTCGAATAAGTGTCAGTGTCTTTCGGCTCTTGTGGAGAAGAATGCTCACAAGCGGCGGCTCGTCGGGAATAACTAAAGGCCACCCCACCACGGCTCCGTGGTCGCCGACTACGACCACTGACACAGTCGTAGGTAGTGGCGACCTCTCGCAGGTGGCCCCTGACAAAACTGGGTTAAACAAATTCGTATCTCCCGTCTGGGTATACTCTGGCGCCTGCTCTCCGCGTGGCCCAGCAAGAGAAGACTATTCCTATGGAGAAGGTGGCTGGGTGTCTGTAGGCGTATTCAATGTGGACGTCCAACGCCGTCACTTTGCCGCCAACTCCGTGCACCCCTATGCCGAGCTTATTTATGGCTTTCAACAGCTCTTGTTCCATCTTGGCGATTTCTGGCTCTGGGTGTCTCGAGCCGACGGGCCTAAGCACGGCTGCCTTCTTTGCAAGCTTCGCGGCGATGTCCACGGAGGGGCCTACACCTACGCCGACAATTACAGGCGGACATGGCATGGGGCCTGCGTCTATCACTGCTTCGAGCACTAGGCGGGGTAGCTCCTTCATGGCGACGCCAGGTGGCAGGGTGAAGGCCTTGCTGGGCAGCTCCGTCCCGCCTCCTTTAGGCACGTAGTAGAACTCTAGATAGTCGCCGTCGAATAGCTCAATCTCGAACCACGGCGCGCCGACCCCCGTGTTGTCGCCTGGGTTTTTTTCGCTGAAGGGATGCACTGTGTTCGGCCGTAGGGGTAGTTCTTTCGTTACTTCACGTACAGCTTGTGTTAATATGTCGAAGATTTTGCTCCTGATAGGGAAGCGGTCGCCGAGCTTGATGTAAAAGTTAGGGAACCCAGTGTCTTGACAGACGGCCGCCTTCTCGGCGGTAGATAACTCGATGTTTTTCAGAATGGCGCCCAGCTGAAGCTTGGCGGGTTCGTTCTCCTCCACATCTAATGCTCCTTTAAGCGAGGTGGTCACGTCGAAGGCTGGGCCTATGGATGCGCGGGTGATAACCTCTTTAGCCGCCTTACGGATGACCTCCTCAAGCATTATATATCTAGTCGAGGGTCATTAAAATATATTCTTTATACTCTTGGCTCAAAAAGCTCACGTATTTAGTCGGGTGTCAAATTTTTAAATGTAAATACGTGCATATCTATGCCTGTATATCGCCTAAAGACTCCTCTTTCCACAGAGGAGGTGGCAAAACTGCGTGTGGGGGATACAGTTTATGTAAGCGGCGTCGTAGTGGCGGCGCGGGATTCTGCGCACAAGAGAATGCTTGAATACATAGAGCGGGGTGAGAAGCTTCCGGTGGATCTGAGAGGTGGTGTGATATACCACGTGGGGCCCGTGGTGAGGAGGACCGAGAGGGGGTGGGAGGTGATAAGCGCAGGCCCGACTACGTCGGCTAGGATGGAGGCCTTTGAGGCAGATGTAATAGAGAAGTTGGGGGTTAAGCTCGTGGTGGGGAAGGGCGGCATGGGTAAGAGGACTGCGGAGGCGATGAAAAAACATGTGGCTGCCTACGCCATATTTACAGGCGGCGCGGGCGTTTTAGCCGCAAAGGCGATTAAACGCGTTGTAGACGTGCACTGGCTAGACCTGGGGATGGCTGAGGCCATGTGGGTGTTTGAGGTGGAAGACTTTGGGCCGCTGACTGTAATGATCGACTCGACTGGGAGGAATTACTACGATGAGCTACGTGACGAGGCCAGGAGGAAGGTTGCAGAGATCTTGAAGACTATCGACTGGCCTCATTGATATATTAACGCAAAGTTTTACCGTCGTGGTTTTTGATCTGCTTCATCCTAAGCTGAGGGAGGCTATTAAGGAACTTGGGTACACGGCTCCTACGCCTGTGCAGACTGTTGCAATACCTGTAGTGCTTTCGGGTGTTCACGTGTTGATTATTGCGCCTACTGGGTTTGGCAAGACCGAGGCCGCCTTGTTCCCTATCTTTACGAAGATGTTGGAGTCGCAGGGCGAGGGGGTCAAGGCGCTTTACATTACGCCTCTTAGGTCTCTTAATAGAGATCTACTGCGTAGGCTTTTCGTCTTAGCAGATAGGTTGGGTCTCACCATCGCCGTTAGGCATAGCGACACTTCGGAGACTGAGCGGAGGATTTTGGCGTCACGGCCGCCTGATTTACTTATCACAACTCCCGAGTCTCTCCAGATCTTGTTGCTACATAGGAGGCTCAGGCGCAGTTTGAGGAACGTGCGTTTTGTTATTGTCGACGAAGTCCATGAGCTCGTTAGTAGCAAGAGGGGGGTCCAGCTTGCGGTTGGGCTTGAAAGACTTGTTGAACTCGCAGGGGAGTTTCAAAGAATTGGTCTTTCTGCGACTGTAGGCGATCCGAACCTTGTGGCGGGTTTTCTAGGCGGCGTGGGGAGGAGGGTGGAGGTGGTGGATGTTTCCGGAGAAAAAAAGTATGAGATCGACGTGGTTCTGCCGACGCCTACAGACGAGGATTATATAGATGCCGAGAAGTTCGACGCGACGCCTGAGGCCGTGGCTAGAGTGAGGAAAGTGGCCGAGTATATAAAATCGACTAGAGGCACCGTGTTGATTTTCACAAATACACGCGACGGAGCCGAGTTCCTTGCCTCCAGGCTTAAACACCACCTAGGCGACTTAGTTGAGGTGCATCATTCATCTCTTTCCCGCGAACATAGAGTGTCTGTGGAGGAGAAGTTGAAGCGGGGCGAGTTGAAGGCTGTGGTTGCCACGTCTAGTCTTGAACTGGGCATAGACATCGGCGACATTGAGCTGGTCATACAGTACGGTTCGCCGCGGCAAACTTCTAAGCTAGCTCAGAGAGTAGGAAGAAGCGGACATAGACTTGGCCAGACTTCGCGAGGTATTGTGGTAGCCTCCGACTTTGAGGATCTGTTGGAGTCTGAGGTCATTGCAGAGAGGGCGATGAACAGAGTGTTGGAGAGCGATGTGGAGTACCATGAAAACGCGCTTGACGTCCTTTTACACCAGGTGGTGGGAATCGCGCTTGAGGCTGTGGCAGACGGGAGGGAGATAGACCTAAGTGATGTGTTGAGGATTGTGAAGCGTGCCCACCCCTATAGAAACCTCACAGAGGATGACCTCAAGCTCGTGCTGGACTTCGCAGAGAGGCATCGTCTCCTCAGAGGACTAAGGCCGAGAAAAGGCAGTATAAAGTACTACTTCGAGAACGTGTCCACAATACCTGACGAGAAGAAATACAAGGCCGTGGACGAGTCCACTGGCAAGCCTGTTGGCGAATTAGATAGAGAGTTCGTATTTTCCATAGAGCCCGGGACTAAGATTGTGTTGTCTGGCAGGGTGTGGACCTTTGTTAAGCGCGAAGGAGACGTGGTGTACCTCTACCCAGACTACGACGTAGTTGGGGCGTTGCCTGCTTGGCTTGGCGAGCAAATCCCAGTTCCGTACGAAGTTGCGCAAGAGGTTTGTCGCAGACGTGCAGAGGCTCTAAGAGCTCTACTGCGCGGCGAGGGAGAGCTCCCTGTGGACCTCGACGGCGTCAATGAAGAGATCATACCAGAGCCCGGGAGACTCCATATACACATAGTGGGCAACAAATATGCCGTGGTGCACAGTTGCCTTGGCTCTAAGGGAAACGAAGCTCTGGGTCTCTACCTATCGCATGCCCTTTCCGGCTACGTAGGTCCTGTGGGGTATCGGGCTGATGCATACAGAGTCTTGTTGATATTCCGAGATTTCGTCCCTCTACAAGCTCTTGAAGAGGTGTTTAAGAAACCTCTGCCCTTCGTATATAAGACGCTTAGAAACGCCGTAAAGAGCTCTAGGATGTTTAGGTTTAGGTTTTTCCAAGTGGCTAGACGAACAGGTCTTGTGTCTAAGGACGCCGAAGAAGTCCCTGCCAAACTTGTCGAGGCGTATCTAGACGACTTGCCAGGTCTGGAGGCGCTTAACGAGATCTTTGTCGAGAAACTGGATGTAAAAGGATTAGCTAATTTGTTAAAGGCGGTAGAGAGGGAGGGTCTAGTCGTAAGGCGGCTCTCAAGTCCAACGGCCTTAGAGAGGCCGATTCTAGAGGAGGCTCTGCGGCTTGATTTCTCGTTTAGAGGTCTCTCTAGGGAGTCTCTTGCCGATCTCGTCCGTCGAAGGATTATGAACAAATACGTCACTCTGCTATGTCTTAACTGTGGATGGTCCATTGTGACAAAGGCGTCAATGCTTCCCGACGACATATCCTGCCAGAAATGTGGGTTAAGAACTTTGGCCGTTCTAAAAGGCATCGACGTAGAAAAGGCCAGGCAAGTCTTGGAGAAGTATCGGCTAAGGCAGAGGATGAGCCCAGAGGAGCGGAAGCTCCTAGAAAAGCTTCAACAAAGTGCATCTCTAGTACTGGAACACGGCAAGGTCGGCGTCTTTGTCCAGTTGGCACATGGCGTGGGTCCGAAGACTGCGTTGAAGAT
>JAEMPK010000009.1:27402-29795 GCA_022759345.1 Pyrobaculum sp.
TCGGCGTCTTTGTCCAGTTGGCACATGGCGTGGGTCCGAAGACTGCGTTGAAGATATTAAACAAGGTCTTCCAAGGCGATGACCTCTGGCTTGCCATTTTAGATGCCGAAAAACAGTTTGCGTCGACCAAGGCCTTTTGGGATTAATTACTCAACGCCTTTAGACTTCAAATATTCTTCGAATAAACGTTTTGCCCTTTCTGCCACCGGTCCTACGCCTTCTACTCCTATTTCACTAACTCGCACCTTGTCGCCTATAAGGACTGTATTTGTCTCCTCTACATATTTAACCATGCCGGGGAACACCTTCTCTGCATATTTAGCGAATTCTCGTAGGTCTATTCGTCTCTCTATGCTGGCTATATGGATTATATACCTATACATTATGAAGACTCTGTCATATTTCTCGCCGGTTTTCCCCACAGCATTAGAAAGAACGATGTTGAGTTGTGTGTCCACTGCGTGAAGTATGCCTCTGTAGACCTCTCCATTTGACAAAACTACTTGTACCTCTCTTCCAATTATGTTGTTTAGCTCAGCTACAAATCGTTTATTGGCTTCTGCAAGTGTTGAAGCCATGGAAGAAGTGGGTCTTAGGTATTAAAAACTTATAGGATTTAACCCGCCTTGGTGAAGTCTGCCTCGTCGAAGTCTTATCGACACAGTAGTTACGAGAACTACAAGACTCCTATATAGACCTTTTCGCCTATTTTCAGTGGAAGCTCCTTTTTGATGTCAAGTTGCAGGCCTCCAATGGAGATCCGCGTTGTTCCATCTCCTATGTAATATACTAAACCCCATGCATAGATTTTATATTTCTTTAAGTCTTGATCTTTCTCTTTGTGTATAACTAATTTGACATTGTCTCCCTTCGATAGCTTTATTCCTAATTTATCCAGCGGTATTTCTAACACAACCTCTACGTCGCCCTTTAAAGTGATGACGTTAGGCGTATCGCTACTTACGTCAACGACTTTTAACGAAAATTCCATGCCGCTTGTCTTGGTTTCGGTATAAAAATATTGATGGAGTCTTCACAAAAAATTTGGATCTACTCTCTCTTCACAGATTAAGATATAATCTATCTGTTTAATACATCGAATATTCAATTGACACATGATCTGTCCATATTGTAAGTCTGACAAAATTTCGCTGAATGAGAATGGCGAGTATGTATGTACCGAGTGCGGAACGGTGCTCGGCTTTGAACTCATGCCGCCTAGAATTAAATTTGAGACTCCTTTAAGGAAAGAGAGCCGCCTCCTTACGTATCTTGAAAAAGAAACCAAGGAGACAGTTAAGAAGAGATATAGCGAATTAGTGAGATTCTACTTAGCTAAGGTAGCCAGAGAACTCGGCCGCCCAGAGCTTGAACAAGTGGCGTGGTCGATGTTTACGACAATCGACAAGAGAGTTTACCAAGGCAAAAACCCAAGAGTCATAGCGGCGGCATTGGTATACCTGGCAGCTGAGAAATCAGGATTCCACATCTATAAGCAACAAATAGCGGTGATCCTAAACATCAGTAAATTCACCATCAGAGACACAGTCACAAAGCTCAGACGCCATGTATGACTTAACGTCTCTCCTCACTAGGCTTTTAGAATGTATAGAGTGCAAATATTCATGCCGCGAGAAAGGGCTGTGCGCCTTCTCAAAAGAAGAGATGGGCCACGTGATCGCTTTGGCTTCTCGAATATTCCGACGAGACGCCGACGCGACGTTACAGACGCGTTATGAGCTTTTTACAAAGATAGACGAGAAAATCGCAGTCAAGGCCACCCTAGCCACAATAGACCTCCTAGACATTGCGGAGTTCGCAGAAGACGAAGAAGTAGAAGATATCCTGTTAATCCCAGGTCGACCTATTTACGTCACTACGAAAAGTGGCAAATACAAGACCTCAAAGATCGCAGACAACTCCTTGATAAGAAGCTTGCTGAGGCTAGCTCATATGAAGGGTGTGGAGCTCACTACGGCCAACCCCTCGCTGAGGTATGGCCTGAGATTTGGCAAGATCAGGATGCGTATATCGCTGGATCTGCCTCCCATAGTGCCCAACCCGCAGGCTTATATTCGTATACACAGGAAGAAGATCGCCATCCGCCAGCTGTTAGAAGACGGCTTCATAAGCCGCGAACAACTGAGACAGATATACAACGCGTTGAAAGAGGGCAAGCACATAGTTGTGACGGGGCCGCCCGGCAGCGGCAAGACGACTCTACTCGCCGCACTTGACGACCTAATACCGGCCAACCTACAAAGAGTTTATATCGATGAGGCGGACGAGCTCGAGGAAGACCCCGACAAAAACCAGATTAAAATCACCGACGTAAATAAGGTGAGGCAGATCTACGCCTCTCTAAACAGAAACATCGACGTGGTGTTTATAGG
>JAEMPK010000088.1 GCA_022759345.1 Pyrobaculum sp.
CTTCTCTAGGGACTCTGAAGGGCGGTATGCCGAATATCAACAGCCCCCCAGGCTCGGGAAGCGCGTCGTAGATATGCACCTCGTGGCCGTTGCACAACAAGACGCCCGCGGCGCCGAGCCCCGCAGGCCCAGCGCCTACGATTGCCACTTTCTTGCCGGTAGGTGGCTTCTTTGTGTTGGGCCTACACCTAAGCAGGAACTTCATAATGCCCTAAAAGACCGGCCTTATAAGTTGTGGAAAACCTATTATCAATTTAAATTACTGTATCTGTCGAAATCAACAAATTTTCTTTGAAAATCTAGCCCCCAAGGAGGTGCATACAAAATCCAAGCTTATCCTAACCGCGTCGTTTATGGAGAGATAAGTCGTGTCCAGCACGAGGTCGAAGATGGAGAGGTCCCCGATGTCTATGCCGTAGATGGATAGGTACCTCCTCCGGTTGAGCTCCTCCCTGTCTGTCACTTCGCGCAGTGCCTCCTCGAAGCTCTTCCCGTCGCGGACCGCCACACGCCTGGCCCGCACCTCCCTAGACGCCTTTAGGTAGATGCAGAGATCCGCGTAGGGCCTCACAACCCACGCCGCAAGATGTCCCTCAAGCACCACGTCGCCGTTTTTCGCAAGCTCCACAGCCATGGCGTCAATCTTTTTGTCGATCTCCGGGTTAGCCTCGGCGTATTTATGAAACTCCACGAAGTCCATCCCCATCTTAGCCGCCAACTCCCTAAAAAGAGAGCCAGAAGAGACGAGGGGCACCTTCAAAACCCGCGCCAGCTCCCTCGCAATGGTGGTCTTCCCGCTGCCTGGTTGCCCCGAGACGGCGACGACAACCATGCAATTTTTATCTCCTTACTGCAAGTCGGAGGGCACGTGCCACCACCTTGTGGGAGTATGTTCCGCCGTAGGGTCTACTGGGGGCTCTTATGGAGACGCCGAATCTATACACTTTCGCGTTCATGCCGCCAAGCGGCAGTCCAGTAACTGGACATTTGGGCACCCCCTTCGCTCTCTTTTCGTATCTCGTGGCCGTTCGCCCACCTGGCGTCCTTACTTTTATCCTCCTTAGAGTTCTAGAACGCTGTGCTGGACGGGGCATGACAGATCGAATAGATCAGTTTTTAAGCCTTTGGACATTCGAAAAATTTATAAGACAATAGATAACAACGCTTATGCCATCGATAGTACTGCCACCAAAACCTACGGCCCTACAGAAGCCGCACTTGAACTTGGCAGTAGTGGGCCACGTCGATAACGGCAAGTCGACATTAGTAGGGCGGTTGCTCTACGAGACAGGTTACGTCGACGAGAAGGCTTTCAAAGAAATTGAGGAGATGGCCAAAAAGATGGGCAAGGAGGACTTCGCCTTTGCCTGGATCCTCGACAGATTTAAAGAGGAGCGCGAACGCGGCGTCACCATCGAGGCCACACACGTGGGCTTCGAAACCAACAAGCTATTCATAACTATCATCGATCTGCCGGGCCACCGTGACTTCGTTAAGAACATGATAGTAGGAGCCAGCCAGGCAGATGCCGCAATGTTTGTAATCTCTGCCCGACCTGGCGAGTTCGAGACCGCGATTGGGCCGCAAGGACAAGGCAGAGAGCACCTCTTCTTGATCAGGACGCTCGGCATTCAGCAACTTGTAGTTGCTGTGAATAAGATGGACGCGGTGAATTACGATCAGAAGAGGTATGAACAAGTCAAGGCCGAGGTGTCGAAGTTATTAAAGTTGCTGGGTTACGACCCGAGCAAGATTCACTTTGTGCCCGTGAGCGCCATCAAGGGCGACAACATAAAGACGAAATCTCCCAACATGCCGTGGTACAACGGCCCCGCGTTGCTAGAGGTTCTTGACGCCTTCCAGCCGCCCCCGAGACCGACGGACAAGCCGCTCAGAATGCCGATTCAAGACGTCTTCACAATCACAGGCGCCGGCACTGTGGTCGTCGGCAGAGTAGAGACAGGCGTGTTGAAGGTAGGCGATAAGGTCGTCGTTGTTCCGCCTGCGAAGGTAGGCGATGTTAGGTCTATCGAGACTCACCACATGAAGCTCGAACAGGCTCAGCCAGGTGACAACGTGGGCGTAAACGTGAGGGGCATCGGCAAAGAGGATGTGAAACGCGGCGACGTGTTGGGCAAAGTTGATAACGTTCCCACCGTGGCTGAGGAGATTGTGGCGCGTGTAGTTGTGTTGTGGCACCCCACGGCCATAGGGCCCGGCTATGCGCCGGTTATGCACATCCACACGGCCACGGTGCCTGTGCAGATCACCGAGCTTGTGTCTAAGCTAGATCCGCGTACGGGCCAGGCGGTGGAGCAGAAGCCTCAGTTCATAAAGCAGGGCGACGTAGCGATTGTGAAAATTAAGCCGTTGAAACCTGTGGTGGCTGAGAAGTTCAGTGACTTCCCGGCGCTTGGCCGCTTCGCCCTCCGCGACATGGGCAGGACGATTGCGGCAGGGCAGATAATTGAGGTAAAGCCGGCGCAGGTGCAGATAAAGTAACGGCTTTTTGCCGTTAGTCTCTTCTTTCTTCTCTTATTAGTTTGGGAGTTGTGCCGCCGTGATGGGTCCATCTTTGATCTACTGTTATTAGAAGCGGCGCTGGCACTGATACGCCTGTTATCAACGCCTCTGTCTCGTCTAGAGTTTTAAGAGGTCTTGGGTCGTCTAGATGTTCTGCCACTGACGTTACATACTTAAGGTCGTTTGGGTTTATCATCCGTTTGAAAATCTGCGTCATTGCCTGAGAGGCGACGTCTTGATCTAACTTGGCTGGTCTCTGTGTTATGAGGCAGAGCCCTAGTCCGAATTTTCTGCCTTCTCTGGCGATTTTTGCGACGTAGCTCTTGCTGACTGCGGCGGCTGTGGCCGGGGCGAAGTTGTGCGCCTCCTCTATAACTAAGAGAGTGGTTAAGTTTTTCCTCTGAGTGGAGACTCGGTATAGTTGATCTAGGAGGACTGCTAAGAAGATTTGCTGGTCGAGGTTGTCCAGTCCCGAGATGTCGAAGACGTGGATCGCCGGCGTAGTTAGGTAGGCGTGGGGGTCTATCAGTTTTAGCGGTTCTCCGTTATAGGTATCTCCGTATCGTGTTAAAAAGATCGGGCTTGTGTAGAAGAGGGATCTCAGACGGCCCTCTAAGCCCCGTAGGGCCATCTCGCCAGCGTAGCCAGGCGGCGCGGCGTGTCTACCGCCCTCTACAACCTCTTGTATGAGTTCTTCTACTGTGGTTAGAGGCTGTCTCTCGCCGTAGCTTGTGGCGGCTTGCCACCCCTCCTCAAGAATTCTCCTCTGTGCGTCGGTGATTCCGTAGAGCGTGTCGAGGATTTTTTCCAGGGTCCTCAACGGCAGACTCCTGGGGTTTATGCCCACCCGGGTGTACGTACGCGGTTTACCGTATCGCTGTTTAAAGGCGTTGTCTATAGGCTCTACATCTACCTTACCCACTACCTTTATTTTCACTTTTTCTGACACAGCGCCTCCTTCCTCCTTCACTGGAAGCGACATTGCTGAATACTCGCCGTGGGGGTCTATGACTAGTATTGGGATGTTTAGAAGACTGAGTCTCTCGATTATGACACCTGCTAGCCAGCTTTTGCCTGCTCCTGTGCTGGCGAGTATTGCGCAGTGATGTGTGACCAACTTCTCTGCGTTTATCCTCGCCGGTATATTCGTCCCTCTTATCTTGCCGATTGTTATATAGGTGCCTTCCTCCGGCGGTGAGAAAAACTCTTCAAGTTCAGATTCTGTCGTCTGGTAGACGTACGAGAGCGGCTTCACAGGTTTTTGAGGTCTGTAGATCTTTCCCCCCCTTCTGGCTCCCAACACCGCTGCCTTGGCTTCTGTGTAGTAAAGGGCCTCCTCTATGCCGAGGGTCTCTTTTATCTCTCTAACGGTTTCTTCTTCATCGAATTGCGCAATGAGTCGGGGGTCTGTCGCCGTGTTTCTATACCTAAGCGCCACTACTCGGGAGATTATCCTTAATCCATCTATCTCAGTAGCCACGAAGGAGCCTACGTCTAGTTCGACGCCTCGAAAGGGCTTAAATATGTAGTAATATATAGAGGGCGCCTTAATTACTACGCCTATCCGCTCCACGTATCTAGTCTATGGTATTATTTAAGTCCAAGCGTCAGAACTGTGGAGTGTCACGACGTGATTTTCCTCACGGCGTCTATTAAAGGGGCTGGGTTCGTTATGTAGGTGTGGCCGTTTCTGTCGATTATCTCTGCTCTGTCTTCGTATATGTATACTGTATAAAGGGGCGGGTCAACTCTTATGAAGTATTCTAGTGGAAACGCTCTTCTGACGAAGCCGCTCTTGTCGATGTATATCTTTACAAAGTGGTCTCTGTGCTGAACTACAGCTTCATAGAGGCCGCCGATTGGCTCCTTCACAGTTTTTATATTGACGTAGATCTCCTCGCCGCACACTGGACATCTGAATCTAGCCACAGAGCTACGTAACAGTGGTTTTTAAAGCAGTCTTATGGCCAATCTGGGGTCGAGACGTCTTTCTACGTATTCGTAGTAGTTAAGGATGGGGGTTTTCACCCGGTCTAAGTCGTCTATCCCAATGCGGGGACATGCGGTGTTTATGACTAGGTCGAACTGCAGATCGTCGATGTATTCAGGTGAGGCCTCGTCAAGTACCACTAAGGTAATGCCCCTGGCCGCCAGCTCCTTAGCTTTTTCATCTTGCCGTTGGCCGGGTTTTGTGGTGAGCAACACGGCGACTCTACGTGGCGTGGTTAGATGCGCCCTGGCCTTCAGCTTCATCACTCTTATGAAGTCTTGTTCCACGTCTTTCACCTCGCCGCGGAATGGGTCTATCTGGAAAACCTTGCTGTCTGGGTAGAAGAACTTTAAAGTGAGGGGGTAGAAGAGGCCTGTGGCAACGACGTGCGCCACGGGCCCCGGCGGCTCCCCGACCCAACAGCCTGTGATCGGCTCTTTTGCCAGGGGGAGGCCGGTCTCGGCGTGGAGTCTTTCCGCAATTTTTCGATAGGGCAGGGGGAAGTATATCTTTCCCTCTTGAGACGGCTTGGGGAGTTGTGGCGGCGGCTTGTAGTACGCTGGGATGAAGTACACCTCGGAGGCGTCAGTCCTCAGTCTGTAGAGGTCGACATCTAGTCTCTCTAGGGAGGCGCCTAGGTTTCGTTGTAGGAGATATGCGATGTTGGGCGGCACGCCGTGGCCTAGGTGAAAGATGCGTTTATAAGCAGGGTCTAGCCGCACGTCGCACGACCCCCACACCGGCCGTCCAGACAAGGCGGCGCCCGTCTTCTCCGCTATATGAGCCGCGATCCACTTAAACCCCGGCGGAGCCTCAATCAAGGTGTCTGGGCCCGCCTGCCAGGCCAGGGGGTGTACTTCAACCGTGTCCACTCTCCTCTCTTCGTCTCCCATTTAAAACCGCTTCCAGCATCTTTTTGAGTTCTTCTCTTCGTTCTTTTAAAGCTAGGTAGTATTTTTCAAATTCTGCCTTAATCTCAGGTATAAGCTTCTTAGGCGCGACGCCGTCTTTAACTATGCTCTGGAGGGCTTTTTCTATCCTTGCACGTACAGTGGGCTCGATTAACTCAGGGGCGTAGTTAAACAACGCAGTGGCTAGAGCCATCCCCAGGTCTGTAGGTATACACTTCCCTTTCCGTATCTCCATGTAGCCACGTTTGACGTTGGTATAGATGTGGTCTTGCATCGTGGCGTCTGTGCCTATGCCATACTTCCTCATAAGCGCCAGAAGCTCGGACTCGGACATCTGAGGCGGCGGCTCGGTTTCTCTCTCCACTACCTTCACCTCGACGGCGTAGGCGACGTCGCCCACCTCGACCCGCGGGAGAGGCTTCTCCGACTGGCGCTCCCATGGGTATATCCGCCAATACCCCTCGTCAAGTGTCCTCTGCCCCTCCGCCTCCAGCTGTATCCTGCCGAAGTCGACGATTATCTTCTGCTTCTCCACTTGAGCCGGCGGGCTGAGGGTGGCAAGGAAGTGACGCACGACGAAGTCGTAGATGGGCCAGGCGTAGCGGGCCGCCTTGCCGAAGACCTTATAGATGTCGTCTCTAGTGGCCGCCTTAGTGGGATAAATAGGCGGGTGGGCCCCGTCGTCTGAGTCTCCTCTCGTCGGCTTAAACCCACGTTCAAGCAACTCCTCTGCGTAGCTTTTATGCTCGCCGTTGGTCAACTCTTTTAAGATCTCGCGGAGGTCCAGCGTCGGCGGGTAAATAGTCGTCTCGGTCCTCGGGTATGATATGTAGCCGGCGCGGTAAAGCTCTTCGGCGATGTCTAGAGTTCGCTTAGAGTTTATCCCCAGCCATCTACTAGCCCTACGCTCCAGCTCTACAGTCTCAAGAGGCTCCGGCGGCTGTACGTAATGCCGCCTATACATAGCCGTCTTTACAACTCCTCGCTTAATCGTTGCGGCAACCTCCTCTGCCTCTCTCCGCGTCTTGAACCTCACGTCGGCAGACATCTCCAGCCTATGGCCGTCGACGTCTACCAGCGCCTTAATTACGTAGTACTTCTCCGGTTTGAAGTTCCGGCGTTCTAACTCCCTCGTCACAACGATCCCAAGGACCGGCGTCTGACAAGGCCCGTAGCTTAGGAACTGCCCCTTCTCTAGCGAGTTTTTCACCGTCAGCGTGAGGAAGCGGGTAAACACGGCGCCAAGGGTCAAGTCGATCTGCATCCTCGTAAAAACCTTCTCTACCTGTTTCAGATCCAGCTTGGTAGGTTTTTGAAACGCAGCCCTAATGTCTTTATAAGTTACTGCGTTGAAACGGACGCGGTAGATCTTTGCGTATTTGTTTACGAGTCTCACCACAAGCGCCGCTTCGTAGGCGATGGCCTCCCCCTCTACGTCTGCGTCCAGCGCTAAATAGACCTCCTCAGCCTTCTGAGCCAGCGTCTTAAGCGCCTTGAGATACGGAAGCGACTCCCCTCTTGTCACCAACACCGGCGTACTCCGAAAAAGCTCCTCCGGAGGTAGCCACGTCCATATGTTTTGCCGCGCCGCGAAGTCGAAGTCCATCAAATGTCCGCTGAGGCCTAACGCAACCGCCTCTCTGCCCTCGTAGCGGAAGTAATAGGCCGCCACTCCGTGTACCTTCTGTAGCCGATAGGTGCCGCCCAAATATTTAGCGACTGCCTGTGCTACAGAACGTTTCTCAGTCACCACAAGAATCACAGATATTGAGTGGCGGCGAGTTATTTAATTATTGATCAAAACCTTTTTATAATTGGGCGTGGGGTGGCACATGGCCGTAGACGACAAAGAGCAGGATAAGCCTCTCAAGAGACCTCCGCCTCCACGACAGCCGCCTCCTCAGCCTCTGCCACAGCCAACGGTCCCGCCTCCTCCGCCGCCTCAGTATCAACAGCCTTTGCCTCCTCCGCCGACTGTGCCGCAACCACAGCAGGAAGTTCCTCAAACTAGAAAACCTATGAAGCAGGCCGGTGTGGAGAAGGCTCAGCCTTTGCCTCTCTTTGGGGTAGTTGTGGCTATGATAGCTGCGTTGTTGGGCATAATAACGGCTGTTCTGTCGATATTCAATGAGGCTCTGAGCATAGCTCTCTTGGCCGCGGCAATCGCCGGCACCAACGCGGCGCTTATCGTCGTTGCGATGGCTATCTGGAAACTGTTGTCGCGGAGGTGAAAAACTCTGTAATTAGCCTCTCCGCCTCCTCTAGGTGGTTGACAATTACCGAGCCTGTCAATATGTCCCGGAGTTCGTTCCAAAGCTCCGGCTCTGCGTAACGTCTGTCTAGAAACGCCACGACGCCTCTATCTTGAGGGCTTCTGAATAATCTGCCTATTGCCTGTCTTACGGAGACGACGGCGTGGTAGAGATAGACGGCGTTCCATGCCTTTTCTCTCAGCCTCGGCTTCAACATTTCTACTCTCTTGTCGAGATAGGGAGAGGGTTCGGGATAGGGCACTCCGACTACCACGACGAAGGTCAAGAGGTTTTTCCCATCTCTTACATACTCTACGCCCTCTACATATCTACCTCTTGCCACAGCGCCTATGAAGAACTTCTCCGCCGTGTCCCACTCCACCTCTTGAGACCCCTCGTACCAATGTGGTATGGAGATTTTGAGGTATTTCCGAACTCCCCGCATGACCTCATAGGAGGGGAACATGGCCAATACGCCGCCTGGAGACAGGTTTATCGCCGTTGCAATACGTTGAGCTATCCGTAGATACATCTCTTCGTCTCTCTCTTCAAATTTTGTGGTGACTCCCACGTCGATTATCGAAACGTAATTCTGCCGTGGGATGAAGTCGGAGAAGGATATGTCGAGCTTGACGTAGTTAAAGACTCCGAGGCTCTCCGCGAATAGAGATATGGGCAAAGTGCCGCTTATATAAACCACGCTTTTGGCGCCTCTCAAAGACTCTTTAATCAATGCGGCTGGGTCCAGCGGGTAGAGCACCAGCGTCTTTGTTGAGCTCTCGCCTTTCACCTCACCGTAGTATCTCAGCCTCTCTCTAAGAGCCTCCCGCAACTCCTTGACTAAAAGCAGGGGGGTATAGGGATTCACTCTCTCCTCTGTTTTCCTCTTTGTGATTTCCCATATGGCGGTGTCCAAGTCGATGTCTGCGACGAGTCCCAACACGTCGCCGATGTCGACGGAGCCGGAGCTTCTCTTTATGAAAGTCAAGAGTCTGTAGAGCTTGCTCGCCTCTTCTAAGAAGCCGTATTTCTTCGCCTCTCTATACGCGGCACGCAGATCTGCCTCGGACAAAGAGATGCTGTGGATATGGACTACTGCGTCGAACAGAGAATGCGCCTCGTCGACGATCACGACGCGGCCGCCGACATCTGCTCTCTCCTTCCCAAAGATGTAGTAATAGGTCGAGATGACGAGCTTGGCGTCTTTCATCTTCCTCTTGGCATATTCGTAAGGACAGCTCTGCGAGGCGCAGAGATATTTTACATACGTCGACACAGACTTAAGAGGCGCCTCCGCCTCTTTAGGCGGGTAGTAGGCGCATCTGCCCATTCTCTTGAGGAGGTTGCATTCCGCCAAGAACTCTGGATAGTTGAGCTTCTTGAGCTGGGGGTAGCAACACATGTCTTGCCGGCTTTTTATAACTACGTAGTCTAGGTAGACGCCACGGGCTAGGATTTTTGAGAGCTCCCTTACAGGCGGCTCCAGCTCTGTCCGCGTCCTCACTACGTAGTGTATGGGGGTGTCTGTCTCTAGCAGGTAGCGGACTGCCGCCGTCAGCACCGCCGCGGTCTTGCCGAGGCCAGTCGGCGCGTTGATGAGGACAGTCTTCCCCTCTCGGAGTCCGTTATACACCGTGTCGTATACCTCTTTCTGAAATGGCCTAAAGGAGGCGTAGGGGAAGAGGTCCACAACTTATTTAGTACATATATATTCCTCCTTATGCATATCGCCAGGGATGACGATATCTTATCAGGCAGATCCACCGACGTCTACTTCCAAAGGACTGTAGAAGTTCTGAAAAACGCGGGGTTAAGCGACGTGAAAGTACGGGCTGAGTTTCACGTCTCCTCTCTCCCCCGGGACTACAAATGGGCTCTTTTCACCGGTTTGAAGGAAGTGATTGAAGTCTTGAGAGGCAGACGCGTGACCCTCTATGCCATGCCTGAGGGGACGGTGTTTTACGAGAACGAGCCCGTCATGGTGATAGAAGGGCCTTATCTAGAATTCGCGGTGCTTGAGACCGCGATTTTGGGGATTCTACGGCACTACTCAAGCATATCCACAAAGGCGGCCCGCATTAAGAAGCTTGTCGGGGATAAAACCTGTCTCTTCTTCGGTGCCCGTGTTCTTCATCCGGCGATTCAGCCCATGGCAGATCGCGCTGCGTACATAGGCGGATGCGACGGAGTGGCTACCGTGCTCGGCGCCGAGATGATGGGGATAAAACCCTCTGGCACCATGCCCCACGCCCTTATGATAATATTCAAAGCGGTCATGGGGGACCACACGCTGGCGTGGGTTTGGTTTGACAAGACTGTGCCTATGGATGTACCCCGCATAGTGCTGGCTGACACGTTCCTAGACGAGAGAGAAGAGGCGTTGCTGGCGGCCAAGTTGCTAAACGAAAGGCTGTATGGCGTGAGGCTCGACACGCCTGGTAGCAGACGTGGAAACATGAGGCGGATCGTGGAGGAGGTTAGATGGAGCCTAGACCTCCACGGCTATAGACACGTAAAGATCTTTGTCAGCGGCGGACTAGACGAGCCGCAGATTACAGCCCTGAAAGATGTGGCGGACGGCTTCGGCGTTGGGACCTCAATCGCGTTTCCCCCCTCTGTAGACCTCTCCATGGACATAGTAGAGGTGGAGGTGAATGGCAAGTGGGTCCCCATAACTAAGAGGGGGAAGTTGCCTGGCTTTAAGCAGGTGTATAAATGCGGCACGAGGCACGTCGTCGTTAGGTGGGGCGAGCTGGCGACTTGTGGCGAACCGCTTCTGGTCAAGTGGATAGAAAACGGCGTTGTGGTGAGGACGCCGCCGTCTGAAGGGGAAATTAGAGAGTATGTGTTGCAACAACTGAAAGAGCTAGACCTATAGTTTTTCTACAGGCTTCAGAAGTAGGCTGTACGTCGCCTCGCCTGTGTATACCTTTGTGTATAAGTTCAGCAGACGTCGTCCCAAAAGCTTAACGGCCCACCTCTTGGTCCCCAAGGTCTTAGCCATACGCGACAACAGTCTCGTCTTTTTGACCTCCTCCACGTACTCCTTTATCAGCTCTTGGTATATGCCATGGGCGTACTTCTCGTTTCCGTATATCTTCAAGGCGGCGTAGGCCGCTACGGCGGCGGCAGCGCCAGTGGAGACGGCGTAGTAGATACCCTCGCCTGTTGTGGCGTCTACAAGACCCGCCGCTTCGCCGGCGAGAAGCACGTGGCGGCTCCCCACGCCGGCCACATGGCCTAGCGACAGGGGGTGGCCCCGTACCTCCCCTGCTCTGTAGCCCGCCTTCTCGGCGTAGTCGACCACCAGCTTCCTGAGGTCGATCCAAGGCCCCCAGCCCACGCCTGCGCCTATGTTTGCGCCTTCGCCGAGGGGGAAGATCCAAGCGTATCCTACCCTCTTTGTCTGGTTTATCACGGTGTCGAAGTCTATGACGCAGGTGTCTGAAGGCGGGCCTTTGGCGATGGTCATGTAGGCTATTGCGTGGGTCTTGTGGCCTTGGTAGTTCATGATGCCGATGGATCTGGCCACGACGCTGGTGGCGCCGTCAGCGCCTATAATGACCCTGCCGACGTATTCGCCCATCTTTCCAACAACTGTATTCCCCTTCACCGCCACCACCTGGTCTTTTACGAACTCTACGCCGCTCTGCTTAAGCAACGCGTAGTCGAAATCGGGCCGCCTTGTGATTAAGATGGGCTCTTTCCGCAGGACATATTTATACCCAGCGGCGCGGGTCTCAATGGCGTTGCAGGAGCCGTACACTGGGTACTCGACGCCTAGACGGTTTAACAGCTTCCATGTTCTGGGAGTCAAGCCGCCGCCGCAGGGCTTTTCACGCGGCGGCTGGAGACGGTCAATGACAACGGCCTTGAGTCCAAGTCTGTGAGCGACAAGAGCCGCGATGGACCCCGCGGGGCCCGCCCCCACTATGACTACGTCGTACACAGACATGTACCCAGGGAAGTAAATATATTTTCTCGACAAAAGTATTTTTATGGAAATACGCTAGGCGTCGTGTGGGAGCGACCTGAGTGGTTTGAGGTGAAGTTCCGTTGTATTCGATGTGGCGTCTGTTGTGTAGGTACCGAGATGGAGCTGTTGGCCGAGGATATAGAGAGAATCACGGCGCGGGGCTATAAGCTGGAGGAGTTTGCGGAGGAGAGAGACGGCATCTACCGTCTGAAAAACGTGAATGGACACTGCGTCTTTTATGACCCTGAAAAGAGGCTTTGTAAGATTTACGACATAAGGCCCGTCGGCTGTCGGATGTACCCCCTCGTCTACGACGGCAAATCTGTGACCACAGATCGGACGTGTCCAACGTGGAACACCGTGCCGCGTAGCGAAATCGAGCGCCTAGCCCCGTACGTGCTTAAGTTTCTAGAAGACGTCAAGTTAACAAAGGTCAAGATCAGATTAAGGACTTGATTTCTTTTGACGTCACTATTGGTATGCCTAGAGACTCGGCGAGTTTTTCCGCCTCCTCAAGAGGCATGGCCTCTAGGTGGTCGCCTAGCGCCTCGATCATAACTACGGCAGGCGGCACGCCGGCGGCTTTGGCCAAGATGAGCGAGAGCTCGGTGTGTCCCCACCGCGTGCCTATACGTGCCCCTAGCACCGCCACGTGGCCTGGCATGTAGAAGTTTCTCCGGAACTCTTCCCGTGCCGCCTCAACGTCCCTCAACGCGAGTTCCACGACGCGTGCCAGCTCTCTCACGGTCAAAGCCTTGTCTACGTCTCTGACCCCTGTCTTGGTCTTTACATGATTCACATAGCCGATAAAGGCTGGCTCGTCGCCGTAGGGCGCCTTGGTCAAGAAGCCGAGTCTTTTATACATGTCGCTTAGGAAGGTTAGGCCCAGCGCTTCGCCTATTTCTCTCGTGGTTGCGAAGCAGAGCAGGCCACCTGCGTTTTTCCGGAGCCACCGCACCAACTGGGGAGTCACCGCATCTGCGCGGATTATGAAGTCTACCTCCGCCTCTCTGTCGTCGCCGTCGTAGAGCATGACAAGTCTGCCCCTCCTGAAGGCTTGTATAGCCGCCTCGAGGCTCACAGTAAATATACGTTGCTGAGTATTATAGTTTTTGTCAACTAATGTTTGCAACGTATGCGGTAGGTCAAGACCACCTCCTGGCCGCATTCACAGAGCTTGATTGAGGCAAGTTGAAGCGTGAAGGGGGCGTCCTCTGTGGTGGCGTATCCCTTTCCGTCTACGAGAGTGACTCCGTTGCCAAATACATATGGCGTGATAGTCAACACGATTTCGTCCACTAGACATCGGCTTAAGAATTCCCAGTTGGTCCGCCCCCCGCCTTCCAGCAGAACTTTCCTCACGCCGCGCGTGTAGAGTATCTGCAGGACGTGGGCCGGGTCCACAAAGTCGCCGTCTATCACATGGACCTCCACGCCTTTGTCTTTGAGCTCTTTTATCTTGTCCGGCGGCGCCCGCGTAGTGGTGAAAACTAGGGTGGGGGCTGAGGAGTCGAACATCCTAAGCGTCGTGGGGACTTTCAAAGCCCCGTCTATTAACACCCGGATGGGGTTTCTGCCTTCTACATATCTAACCGTCAGCCTGGGGTTGTCCACTATTGCGGTGTTGGCGCCTATTATTACGGCGTCTACAGACGCCCTTAGGGCGTGGAGTCTCCTTAAATCGTGTGGACAAGAGAGCCGCGAGAAGCCGGAGGCGCTGGCGATCCTCCCGTCGATGGTCGTCGCGGCGGCTAAGTAGACGTAGGGTCTCATCGCACTATCTTTATGCCAATTCTGCCTAAGGAGCGGAGGTGGTCAAGTCCTCGCGTCGCCTTTACAAATGCGTTATAGGGCCTCTTGGCTACCCCCACCCCCACTCTGACCGGCACAGACAGCCCGTCCACAGCCTCGCGTATCGACTCGGCGTTGGGGAGAAAGAGAGCTATGTTGTCTCCGCCTAGGTAGAAGGCGAGACACCCTACATCCCTGCACCTTCTTGCCAAGTTGTTCAACAGGTTGAGAATTTCCAGATAGATCTTCAGCGGCCCGTCGCTTTTCGTCACCTCGCTACTGTTGACGAAGTCCATATGTGCTACCGTGGCTAAGCCCCCTTGTTTCTTGGCTCTGTCCTCCCCACAGTTGAGATATGCCTCATAGGGGGTGTCGCCTACCCCGGTGCAGTGTTCCACAGGCACGGGGGAACTCCTTGCGATTTTTTCCACTGCGCGGGTCACCGAGGCCTCGTCGATGTTTGTTGTCAATGCTATGAGGAAGTCGTGCCTGAAGTGGTGCGGCAGCGCCCCAATTGCCGTGAAGGTGCGCCATAAGTCGGCTTGGAGTTTTGCCTGCGTCTGTTGGATTATATGCTCGCGGCGGGGTCCAAGAGATTCGGTCCATTCTCTGTATCCTTTTAAAGAGATTAAGGCGACTTTATGCACGGCGGTAAACAACCGTGGTTATAAAAACTTGGTGTATGTAAACTTTAGTTTACTTTAACGTAATAAAGATGTAGACGGCATGGCTCGTGCCGTGCATACTCCCAGTGGGGTCTTTTGAACAACACGGCCCACACCTCCCGCCTACAGTGGACGCAGAAATTGCGCAATATGTAGCAGAGGCGATAGGGAAGAAGATAGGTGCCGTGACCCTCCCGCCGCTGTATTACACCTGTAGCGAGGAACATAAAGGCTTTCCGCAGACTATTTCCGTTTCTTGCCGCCACTTCGTACCGTACTTTGAGGAAGTCCTCCGCTCTGCTGTTGAGAAATGCGGCGTTGTGATTGTAGTAGTGGGACACGGCGGAGTCTGGGACGCCGTCAGCATGGTTACACAGCAACTGAACTATGCGGTGGGGCGCCCCGCCGCCTTCGCCGTCAACATATGGACCTACGTAGCGCCGCGCGACCATGCCGGCACGGACGAAACTAGCATCTACCTGGCGGTAGGCGGCAGACTGAGGGGCAACATGCCGGACGTATGTGAGGGGGATGTGTCGCTGTTCGGCAAAATGCCTGTACACAACTTCTCGGCTACAGGCGTGGTGGGTTGTCTCAAGCCGCAGGAGGTGTCGCCGGAGCGAGGAAAGGCAATACTCGAAAAGGCCCTAGAGAAGATCTTTAAAAAAGTCGAGGAGTTCCTCGCGCTTACTGCTCGCCACACTTCTTAAGCGCCTCCGTCAGCCTCTCCACCGCCTTGACCAACTCTTTCAACCCCGCAATTTGAATAGTGACAGTGGCGGCGCCGTCCCCGCCCTCAGGCTCGTCTTTCAATTCGTTGAGTATCTTCTCCAGTTCGTCGCCCTCTTCTTCTTTTTTCAGTTTTTTCTTGAGGATCGACACGTTAAATGTACAGGGTTAAAAGCAACTAAATGCATATATTCAGCTCTGCAAAGAACACTATGCTGATTTACTTCTCTGCTCTCTTCATGAACCATACGCCGCCCTACAGCCACCCAGAGGCCCCAGACAGATTAGACCATCTGCTGAGAGGCGTCCAGGAGGCCGGCGCAGAGATAAGAGAGCCCGCATTTAGAGAAGACGCGTGGAGGCTCGTGGAGCTGGCCCACGACAAAAGCTACGTGGAGCTTGTGAAGAAGCTATGCGAAAAAGCCCCAGCCCAGATCGACGGCGACACATACGTCTCGCGGGGAACCTGCGATGCGGCGGTCCTCGCAGTTTCCGCAATCGCCAGCGCAGTAGATAGACGAGAAACAGCCCTGATAGCGGCAAGGCCTCCGGGCCACCATGCGGGCTTCGTCGGCAGAGCGCTTTCTGCCCCGACGCAGGGCTTTTGTATATTCAACACTGCGGCCATAGGCGCCCTCTACGCGGGCGAAGGCGTCGCGGTTTTAGACATAGATGTCCACCACGGCAACGGGACGCAGGAGATACTGTATGAAAGAGATCTCCTCTACATCTCTACACATCAGCATCCATACACTCTCTACCCCGGCACGGGCTTCCCCGAGGAGGTGGGCGCGGGGAGAGGCGAGGGCTACAACGTCAACGTGCCGCTACCGCCGCGGACAGGCGACGACTTGTACATACAAGCGATAGACGAGGTGGTGATGCCGGTGCTGAAGCAGTACGACCCTCGCCTGGTTATAGTCTCCTTGGGCTGGGATGCGCATAAAGACGATCCCCTCGCCGACATGAGGCTCACGCTTAAGAGCTACCTATACGTCTTCGACGCAGTGTTGAAGATGCAGAAACCCATCATCTTCCTACTGGAAGGCGGATACAACCGCGACGTAATTAGGAGAGGCACAAAGGCGTTGATACGCCTCGTAGACCACGGCGAGTTTGCACCCGGCGAGACTCAAACAGAGACAGACCACCACACCCGCAACAAGTATCTAGAAGTGATGAGAGAAGTGAAGAACTACGTCGGCAGATACTGGCGTCTATAACAGCTTTTGGAGAGCCGTACGCAGGATAGGGCCCGTCTTAACCTCCGCGTACTCATTAAGAATAGTGTCTGTGCATATCAACTTATCGATACAGCTCTTCACTTTGTCTCTGGCGTTTTTCAACAGTTGGCAGTGGGTAACCGCGGCGAAGACCACCGACGCGCCTAAAGTCTTGGCGGCTCTACAAGCGTCTACTAAGGTGCCGCCTGTCGACAAGATGTCGTCCACGATTGCCACCTTCTTCCCCCTCATATCTACATCGTGACGCGGGATCAGCGTAATTGAACCAGTCTCTCTATCTCTATACTTTTCAAAATATGTATATGTAACGCCCAACACCTTGGCCACCGCCTCGGCTCTGTGGATAGAGCCGAAGTCGGGACTTATCACGAGGTCGACCCCAGAGATTCTCTCTGCGAATTCAGAGGCTGGGTACATGTTTATCATAGAGACACGCGGCGCGTAGTCTGCAATATAGGGCTTATGGACGTCAAGCGTCAGCAACGCTGACACCGGGAAACTCGACAGCATCCGCAACACAGTCTTAGAGCTTATGGGCTCGCCGGGCCTAAACCTCCTGTCTTGCCGTGCGTATGGAAGATAGGGTATGATAAGAATAATCTTACGCACGCCTAAGTCGCTCAGCGCGTCGAGAGTCAACATAAGCTTAACTAAGTTATTATTTACGTCTGGGTAAAGTCTGGCCAACACAGCCACCTCAAGACCCACGTCCTGCGGTATGCGCGTCAACACCTCGCCGTCTGGAAACACTTTTTCTTCTATCTGTTTTACAGTCCCGAGGGGCTCCAGATCTGCGGCTAGATCGAGGGCGTTTTGGAGAGATAATATGTCCATAACAAATACAAAACCATAGGTTTAAATCTGTCTATTTTCAATTGCCCACTCCACCGCCTGTTTCAAAGTCTCGGAGACGCCTCCGGTCTTTACTGCAACTACAATTATTCTGTCGGACTGCCTCTTGTACCTCTCGCCGTTGAAGTCTCCATACACCTCTTCTATCGCAAACCCAACGCTCGACAACATAATTCTCAACTCGCCGACACTGTAGAGAGTGAGCTCAAGGATGCGCTCTCCCAGGTATTGACCCGCCTTATATATGTGCCTAATTTCTCGTATTCGAGAAGTCAACGGATTGTAATACGCGGTGCTCAACACTCTATAAGGACCTGCGGAGATCCAGAAATTCCACATCTCACCGAGAGAGGCGTATATGTCCTCTATCTTTTCCTTATTCGCGACGTCGATTAAAAGCCGCCCGCCGGTCTTGATGACGCCGGAGAGCCACGTCAAAATCTCCATCTCAACTTCCTCGCCAAACATGCCGAAGGTGGAGTGCATAATGTAAGCGCCGTGGAAAGCAGCACGACGAAACGGCAAATTCCTCACATCGGCTTGTATAACGTCGCCGAATCTCTTTGCCACTTTTAGATACTTGATGTTTATATCCACCCCTACGACGCTGTCACGCGGGAGATGAGCCATATGTCTACCGTGGCCGCACGCCACGTCGAGCACCCTTATGCCGGGACTAACTCCGAGGGCTTTCTGGATGAATAAGGCCTCGGCCTTAGAGGTCTCTTCTCCTCTGTAATGCGTCATGAAGTCGAGATATACCTCGTCGAAGAACTCCTCCACCCAACTCACAAGTATCTAAGGAGACCCTCTAGGTTATAAGCTTCTCTATGTCCTGCCGCCTTTCTAAGCCGGTTCATGATAGTCAAACCAAGCCCTCTCTCCTCAAGCGCCGCCACAACCCCCACATCTACACCAAGCCTGTCGAGATCTCTAAGAGACTTGTAAAGATTCTTAGCGACTTCGTACATTTCGTCTCCCATATGGATCACGGCGTCAGCTTCTGCGCACCGCCCCAGGGCGCAGAGAACAGCGACTCTCAACCCACGCCTCCGCGCCGTCTCAACAGCCTCTCTCAAGTCGAAATGCACTATTATCAGCGGAGTGTTGGGCGCGTAGTGCCTATATTTCATGCCGGGGACAAGTGCGACGTCTGCCTCGGCAAGGCCTCGGGCTACCGGAGGCACCTCAATCGGGCCGAAGAACCTCTCCAGCTCCTCCACGGTAAAGGGGCCAGGTCTCAACAGAAGCGGCGGTTTTTTCGTCACATCGATTATTGTGGATTCAACTCCAAAGAAGGTGGGGCCGCCGTCTATTACTACGTCTACCTCTCCGTCTAGGTCCTCGATTACGTGGGCCGCCGTGGTGGGGCTGGGACGGCCGGCCTTATTTGCGCTTGGCCCGGCGATGGGGGCGCCTAACTCCCTTATGATGGCTTGAGGTATGGGATGTGCCGGAGCTCTTACAGCCACCGTGTCGAGACCTGCAGTTACGCAAGGAGACACCACGCCACGGGATTTAATCACGACAGTGATAGGCCCGGGCCACACCTGTCTAAGAACCTCCGCCACATCCTTGGGCACGTGCCCCACAGTCTCGGCCATCTCAAGCGAATCTACGTGGACTATGAGCGGGTTGTCCGGCGGTCTCCCCTTAGCCTTAAACACCTTTAGACACCCCTCGTCGCTCTGTGCATGTGTAAACAATCCGTACACAGTCTCGGTCGGCGCCGCCACTATGCCGCCCCGTCTCAGCACTTCAACAGCTTTATTAATGACGTCATAGGCAGGCGCCACGGGGTCTGTTCGTAGTAGCAACACAAAAATAGGCGGGAGTAATATTATAAACCTTGCCGCATCCTGTGGACATGGACATTACAGTGGTGGGTTTAGGCAACATGGGAAGAGCCTTTACGAAACGCGCCGCCTCGTTGGGATTTAATGTGTTTTGGTGGAACCGCACGCGGGAGAAGGTTAAAGACGCCCCTGGCACGCCCATCGCCGAGCTCGCAGATGCCAGAGGGTTGGTGGTGGTGTTCGTAGCCGACGACAAAGCGCTTTTCGACATTCTGCCGAAGCTAGGCGGTGAGTATGTGGCCCTTGCGGGCACCTACTCAGTGGAGGGCGTTAGAAGGGCAGTTGAGCTGCTTGCGGCGCGGAGACAAGTGGGATTCGCCATGCCTGTGGTGGGCAGTCCTCGTAACGTAGAGGCTGGAGACGCCATATATCTCGTAGGGGCACCCGACGATGTTTATATCAAACTGAGACCTGTGCTTGAGAAATTCGGCGTCCTCTTCTACGTAGGCGACAGCGTAAAGGCCGCCGCGTTGAAGCTGGCGTATAACTCGCTTCTGATATCTACCGTGGCCGCACTTGGCGAGTCTCTTTCACTGGCGGTTAAACACGGCGTGGGGCCCGACGTATTTAAAGAGCTTCTATCACGCACAGTGTTTAAAGAAATCGGCGGACGTTACATTGATAGGATGCTGAGCGGCGGCGCGCCTACCTTCACAATAAAAAACGCCGCCAAGGACATGCGGTATGCGTCTCTGGCGGCGGGGGAAGTTGAGTCTAGTAACGTGGCGATTAGCGGAGTCAAGGCGCTGTACGAGATTTTAACAGCTATGGGATACGGCGATGAGGACTACGTAAAGGCCGGCATACTTGCAGGTAGGAAATGACGCCGTTGGAGTACGCTGTCCTCCTCCTAGTGTCGTTATTAATGTTGGTTTTTTTCATGTACATGTTTTGGAGAGAGTCGTTGACAAGAGGACGGGAAAAGCCTGCCGAGGTGTATACGGTGATTAGATGTGGCGACGGCGCAGAGAGGAAGAGAAAATACCAAGAAGGCGACTACGTGGGGAAGCCTGCGCAAGAGTGCGCCGGAGGCGTCGTCGTTGGGATTTATAAAGAAGCTCCTCAGCAGTAGCGATGGAGGTCTTCAAAAAGGCGGTTCCTATATCGGAGGCTGTTAAAAAAGGCGAGGGCCGCGTCACGGTGAGAGGCTGGGTCTATAGAAAAAGAGTGTTAAAGGAGAAGATTTTCCTAGTGTTGAGAGACGCCACAGGCATACTTCAGCTCGTCTTGCCCAGAGAAAAATTCAAAATCGCCGAGGAGCTCAACTTGGAGTCGTCTCTAGTCGTCACCGGCGTCTTGGTGAAAGAGCCGCGGGCGCCTGGAGGCGTGGAGTTGCATGTGGAGAACATAGACTGGGTATACGTAGGCGAGCCGTATCCCATAAACGAAGACGCCGCGGTCGCCGACAGCGAGTATCTACTAGACGTTAGACACTTGTGGCTTAGAAGTAGGAAAATGCAGGCTGTGTTGAAGATTAGACATACGGTCTTCGGCGCCATCCATGAGTACTTTAGGAAAAGTGGTTTCTACGAAGTGCAGACGCCCATGTTCATAACGGCCGCTGTGGAGGGCGGAGCCACCTTATTCAAGGTGGACTACTTTGGACAGCCTGTATACCTTACGCAGAGTTCTCAGTTTTACCTAGAGGCTCTGATCTATAGCCTTGAGAAGGTGTACGTAGTGGCGCCTAGCTTTAGGGCTGAGCCCTCTAGAACTAGACGTCATTTAACCGAGTTTTGGCATGCAGAGATGGAGATCGCCTGGGCAGACATGGAGGACGCGGTTAAGGTTGGAGAGGAGTTGATAACTCATGTGGTCAATAAGGTGCTGGAGGAGAGACAGGCGGAGCTAAAGTTGCTGGGACGCAACACGGAGATGCTAGAGCGTGCAAAGCCTCCGTTCTACCGCGTGAGCTACGACGAGGCTGTGGAGATTCTGCGGAAGAAGGGAGTACGGATAAGCTGGGGCGACGACATAGGCGCCGACGAGGAAAGAGCCTTGACGCTGGAGTTCGACAAGCCGATTGTGCTCTACGGCTTCCCCGAGAAGCTAAAGGCCTTTTACCACAGAAACGACCCCAGGAGGCCCGAGGTGACCCTCAGCTTCGACGTGCTTCTGCCTGAGGGCTACGGGGAGGTGATAGGCGGCGGCGAGAGGATATACGACGCCAAGGAGCTTGTGGATAAAATCATACGGTTTGGCCTAAATCCGGCGGATTACCAGTGGTACATCGACCTCCGGAGGTACGGCTCCGTGCCGCACGCAGGCTTCGGCCTCGGCGTAGATCGTCTCACCATGTGGATCGTCGGCGCGGACCACATAAGAGACGTGGTGCCGTTTCCACGTGACGTCAGAAGGACGAGGCCCTAGAGCGCTTATCACGGGGACGCCGGGCGTGGGCAAAACTACGCAGTGTAGAAAACTCGCCCAGTGGCTTTCGGCGCCTTGCGTCACCGTGGGAGAGTTGTTGATGAAGACGCCGTTTGTAAGATATCTGCCGGAGTTAGATACCTACGAGGTGGTCGATCTCCACGGCGCACGGGCTTTGGTGTACGAGGCGACCAAGCCCGGTAGCGTAGTGGATACGCACGTTGTGGAGCTTTCGCCAGACCCGGAGGTGGTCGTGGTACTCCGTAAGGCGCCGGACCGTCTATATGAAGAACTAAAGGAGAGGGGGTGGCCGTTGAGGAAGATTTTAGACAACGTGTGGGCGGAGATGCTAGACGTGGTCTATACGAAGGCCTTGGAGAGATGGGGAGATGTGGCTCAGATAGACGTCACCTGGAGGACGCCTGAGGAGACGTTCGAGCTTTTGAAGCTGTGCATAGGAGAAAAGAACTGTCGACGTGATAAGGTGGACTGGCTGAGTTACGCAGAGGAGAAAGGTTTTCTAGACTTTATCGAACGTCTGTCTCGCTAGTGGTGCTTCTTTTGACTGCCTTCTTTTCAATGTGTAGGAGAGGTCTCCAGCCCTGTTGTATAAGTCTCTTAAGCACCCCCCTAAGGGTGTTTTTTGGCGAGATTAAAACTACGTAGTAAACCACTCCTCCATATGTGTAGAGCCTCGCGATGTAGCGACGACCAGCTGTATCTTCTAGAACTGTATCTAGCACATACATATCCTTAAGCTTCGGCATGGCGAGGAGAAGGTCCTCCTGGATGGCTTGCAGTTCCTCCACGTACTTCACAGGTTTCACCCCCGTATCTCTTAGACCCGCCAGTCTGAGATCTAGAAAAGCCACGCCGTAGTCTCGTCCAACTCTCAGTAAAGCCACACCTCTCATATCCACGTTATTGAATAGAGGTTTAAAATCTTATCTCGTAACCACGTCCAGTGCTGTTTCGAATATCAACGGCACGGGGTCCTCTAGCTTAGGCGCAGTGCTCCGGCCTGTCTTAAGCACCTCATCCACCATGGCTAGACAGCTCTCCTCATCTCTACACCTAAAAAGCGGCGCTCCGACTCTCTGCAGATACTTATCGACGTAGTAATCATCAGGAAAGTAGGAAAGAGCGGGCACGCCGAGGAGAGCGGCCTCGGTGGCCATGGTGGCGCCCCCGGTCACAACTCCGGCGGAGAAATACGCAAGCTGTAGATGGTCCACGGCCTCTGTGAGGTTGATGACGCCCTCCATCACTTGATCCGGGTAGCGGGGCACGTTAACTACAGTATAGCCCCTCCGCCGGAACTCCTCCACAAGCCTCTGCCTAAGCCTGGCGAAGTTCCACCTGTAGTACGCAGCCCGCGCCTCCTCAGGTCTAAACACCACGTACTCCCCCCTCCTCAGCCCAAGCCGCCTAACGACCTCCTCATTCGGCGTAAATCTCGAGACCCACATATACTCAAACACCCCGTCGAACTGGACCACGCGCCTCGGGCAGTAGACAGACCAAACCTCCTTCGGTATGGCAGATGGGGCGATAAGTGCCTCTGACAGAGGCAGGACGAGCCTATTTACGTGCTCTGCGTGGGGCGTGTCGTTCAACGTGACTACGGGCTTTCCCAGGCCGAACACTACACGCGCCGCCTCCGGCGACGGGAAGCTCAACATGCCGTCTACATCCGCCGCCACCTCCACAAGCTTCATCTGTCTCTCCAGCCCAAACACCAACTTCTCGCGAGGCGTCGCGCCGT
The DNA here is from genome assembly GCA_022759345.1 of Pyrobaculum sp. Classification (GTDB taxonomy): domain Archaea; phylum Thermoproteota; class Thermoprotei; order Thermoproteales; family Thermoproteaceae; genus Pyrobaculum. The sequence goes on from JAEMPK010000088.1 coordinate 22,925, forward strand.
GTCTACCGAAGCAGACATGCGGCACGTCGTACATACGCAACATATCGGCCAGATGCATATAGTCGCGGCAGGTTATGAGCAAGTCCACGCCGCGTCTACGGCCCTCTAGAAACAACACAGCCGCAATCCTAGCCTGCTTCGGCGTAAGCGCGTCAAAGAGAAGCCTAGTCATGGACGTAGACAAAGACGAGGGGACTTATTTTCTTCAAGAAGCCATATCTCATAAACTGCACGTAAGACCCCACCTCCACCTTCTCAAGCGCCCTCTCGCCCAGCCCCACCTCATCCTCCTTCCTCCCCACAGCCACGGGCTTAACCACACGCACCTCCACCGGCTCGAGGACCCACTGAACTATAGGCGCCCCAATCCTCCTCGCCGCCTCTACGTCGAGGCTGTGAACCCGCCCGTAAGCCACGTCGTTCCCCACTGCCGTAACCTCCACGTTTACGAGTTCCATAAGCCTCACCACAGCGCCAGGCTTCACGTCTCTCCGCGAGACGTACACCTCCACGCGGCCGGGCCCCACCTTATACACCCGCTCCCCCCTCTCCCGGAAGCTTGGATGCAACGGAATCCTCGCCGTAAGCTCTCTGTCCACCTCAAAAACCAGCTTGACGGGGTCGGGCACGTACATGTACCTATTGGCGATTGGCTCAATCCGTTTCCTGTTAAGGGCGAAGAGGTTTGAAAGCGCCACGGTGGAGTCCGACGGCTTTATGCCCACGGTCAGAATAAGCTCCCAGATAGCCTCGGGCAAAATGCCCCGATTCCTAAGGCCGGCTAAAGTGGGCAGAGTGACGTCGTCGTACCTCACCTTAAGCGCCTTAAGCTTAGACTTGCTCAACGTTGCCCCCTCGATCTTCAGTCGGCCGAAGTGGATAGTCACGGGCTGCTTCCAGCCGAAGTGTTTGAAGACGTAGGACTGCTTGACTGTATTCACGCTGTGTTCCTGCGCCCGAAGTACATGCGTCACTCCCATGAGGTGGTCGTCTATAGAGACGGCGAAGTTGTAGGTAGGCCACACCACATATCTACTGCCGGTGATCGGGTGCG
>JAEMPK010000150.1 GCA_022759345.1 Pyrobaculum sp.
GTGTATGGACTTCACGACGGCAGAAACCCATTTGCCGTCGCTATACGGCCCCACCTAGACCTTGTCGCCCACTCTCACGACGCCTCTCTCCACCAGCCCGCCGATGACTACGCCGACGCCCTTCACCAAGTAGATGTCGGAAATATACATGAGGAGGTCGCCGTTGTGGTCCCACTTCCTTCTCCTGGGCAACAGGGAGAGGAACCGGAGCAACAGGTCAAGCCCGTGGCCGGTCACGCTTGAGACGAAAAACACCGGCGCGATGCGGCCGGTGGAGATGGCCCTAGCCGCCAGAACCACGTCACCCACATCTCTCACTACGTACGGTATCTTGCTGACCCCCGGCAAGGTGTCAGCCGGATACTCTTAACGTTTTGTAACGGCCGTGCCTACTGCGACAAATACAATCTCTCTGAGTTGACGTTCAGAGGCAACTCGCCGCTGAACGACTTATAGAGGAACGACGGTGGTGTGCCGATCAAGACGCTTGGGTTAATTACCTGAAGCGCCTTGAGGCTGTTGTCCAGTATATCCAACATGTGCATACCCCTGATCGCGGCAACGTTTACGATCTCAAATATTTAGAGCTAAGAAGAGGACGAGTGCCGCCAGCGCCGCGCTTGCAATTGCGTAGCCCTTAGTGGTTGCCTTGGTGGTGTTGCCCACGGAGTCCAGTACATCTGTCACCTCCCTCACGTTTTCAGGCAAGCTGGCCATCTCGACGACGCCGTTGGCGTTATCGCTGACGGGGCCATACGAGTCGGCGGTAACGATGATACCGGCGACCACCAACAGCCCGACGCTGGCCATGGCGGTGCCGAAGATCCCGGCCAAGTACTTAGAATAGTCCCCAAACGCCGTCACGGGGACGGCGTAGAAGCCTATGGCATCCGACACACCGAGCACGGCGGCTACCACGGCTATTATGGGTATGGCGCTCATGAGGCCGACCCCGTAGCCCGTGATGATCACCGTGGCGGGGCCTATTTTCGCCTGCTCGGCGATCCTCCTCACCGGGCCGTAGTTGTAAGAGGTGTAGTAGTCGGTTATCTTCACTATAACTGGAGCCACCAAGGCGCCGATAGACGTAGCCGCCGCGAGGGCCAAGGCTCTCCAAGGCCCAAGACCCAACAGGAATGACCCGATGAAAAACAGCACCACAGAGAGGGCAATAGTGGCGTAGATGGCCATGCTGATAGATGGGGGCGGGTGCTTCACACCTGACGTCTTTAGCAGATTCACGCCAACGAAGGTGGCAACCAGGGCTAGAGTTGCGAAGAGTATAATCATCTCTATATACTGCGCCGGAAGCCAGAGGATGGCCGCCGAGAATATAGCAGCAGTGACGGTCACGATGTAAGACTCGTAGACGTCCGCCGCCATGCCCGCCACATCGCCCACGTTATCTCCCATGTTATCGGCAATGACGCTTGGGTTCCTCGGGTCGTCTTCAGGAATGCCAATCTCCACCTTGCCCACTAGATCTGCGCCTTGGTGTATATGCCGCCGCCGACTCTCATAAACAGAGTAACCAAGCTCGCGCCGAAATCCGACGTCACGAGGGGCACAGCCCAGTCATGTGTAGCGGCCTTAAACGCCAAGTAGAACCCCGAAATCAGGAGCAGGGCGATGCTGGCGAGAGACTGCCGCCTGTGGCGGCGGCTTGGGCGACGCGCGAGGCGGATCTGGTCGTGACATACATGCCGAGGTAGCCCGCCAACATCGAGCCTAACGCGCCGACGATGAAGCCCACCGTGGTGCGCCGCGGCAAGTCTATGGTTAATTCACTAAAAATTATTTTTTATTTTTAAATCTATCTATTGCCTCTTTAATTATCTTTAAAGCATCTTCCTTTCCTTTAAATTCTTTAACTTTAACAAATTTTCCAGGTTCTAGTTCTTTATAATGTTCATAGAAATGTTTTATTTGATTTAATATTGCTTCTGGTAAATCTTTTATATCTTTTATATTTGAAAATCTTGGATCTATTTTTTCATGTGGTACTGCAATTATTTTTCTATCAATTCCTTCTTCATCTTCTGTTATTAATACACCAATAGGCCTTGCTCTTATTAATACTCCAGGAATAAGTGTGTCATATGTAATAACTAGAGCATCTAATGGATCTCCATCTTCTTCCAAAGTTTCTGGTATAAACCCATAATTGAATGGATAGAACATTGCCGTATATAATATTCTATCTACCTTTATTACTTTTTCTTCTTCATCGAATTCATATTTTATATTGCTACCCTTTGGTATCTCTATAAATACATTTATATCTTCCGGAGGTTGCTTTCCGACTTTCATCTTACTATAGTTTACCATCTCTTTATAAATTTGATTTCTATAGAAAGGCAAGTAGATCAAAGTGGCAAAAAGAGAATGGTATCAATTGTAGAAACCGTACTTGTTAAGAAACAATAATCTTTTTATATTTTTGATGGTCGTTTATTTAATATAGCGAGGTAGGGTCGCCAGAAGTGTCCGGGAGGTGCTACTCTATTGTTTATGCAACGTCTACGTATTGAATACGTATACGCAATATTTTAAAGCAACGTAGTTATTGCCTTTGTGCCTCTTGAACGTGTTGTGGAGTTTAGAGTGGCAACTCACGTGGACTTGTTGCCTGAAGTAATCTATTTCGTCGGCAAGACAGGAGTTGCGATGTTCGAAGAAAGACCGGAGAAACTTCCCAGACCGCGCGACCCAACGTCTCTCCAGAAGGCTAAGAAGATAGACGAGTTCCTGAATCAGCTACTGCTGTACGTAGAACCGCAACAGGTGACGTTGCCGCTGGAGAGGTTGGAGTCTCAGATAGACTCAGCGCTGGAGAAGCTAGAGACTCTCTACAAGGAGGTTTCCTACTACACCCGCCTAATAGAAGAACTACGGGGAAAGTTAGCAATCTCGAGAGAAGTCGCGGCGGTGAAAACATCTGCGTTCCCAAAGACTGAGGCGTTAGAGGTCTTCGTGGCTTTGCCAGGCAGGGCTGTGAAAGAAGCTGTTGAACTTGTTAAATCCCACGGCGGCACAGCGGCGCAACAGGGCAACGCCCTAATTGTCGCGGTAGAACGGAGAAGCGCACAGCAGTTAAAGAACGCGTTGGAGAAACTCGGGACGCGTATTTTCTCTCTCCAAGAGGTCGCCGATATGGAGCCCCCCAGCGCGTTAGAAGAAAGACTGAGAAGAGCCGAAGAGGAGTTGAAAGCTGTTGTGGAAAAACATAAAGATCTTATAAACTACGCCTACACGCTTAAGTTAGCGACGACCGCGGTGGCTGAGACCTTTAATAAGTCTGCAATTGATGAAGGTGTAGAGATAGGACGCGTCTTTGAATCATATGAAAAAGAGATTAAGAGACTTGAAGAACAGCTGATGCATCTCTCCAAGATTAAAAAAGTTCTTGACGCTTTCTCCGACAGAAAAGAGCTGAAGCTTCCCGAGGGGTATAAACTGGTGGCAGACCCAGAGACTCCTATAACTGTTCCTCACACAATAGAGGACATCAACGGAATTAAGGTGGCGTTGGTTAAGGGCGAGGTGAGGGGGGTGGAGATTCCACAGGAGTACCTATCAGATATAAAGACCGGCAGAGAACTTGTTGAAAACGCCATAAAATCACTAGAGGCATCTCTTCAAAAACTCAAAAAAGAACTAGAAGCAATCGAAAAACTATATCATGAATATTCTATATATGGCGATAAGAGATGGGAAGAACATAAAGACGTGGCGTCTGTCATATTTTACGTATTGGAAAAAGACGCGAAGAAGGTGGACGAGGCCCTTGTGGAGTTCGTAAGGCGTAATCTCGGTATGTTGGATGTGGTTAAGAAGATGCGTTATAAGTATTTCGAGGCGGTGCCTGTGGAGAGGAGGCCGACGTTGGAGAGGTACCCCACACCTGTTAGGCAGTTTACTAAGATTGTGTATATGTACGGCGTGCCTAGGCCTAATGAGATTAGTCCAGTGCCGCTTGTGGCGCTTCTCTTCCCCATATTCTTCGGCTGGATGTACGGCGACCTAGGCCACGGCTTCCTCCTGTTTCTACTGGGCATACTCCTCCTGAAGAAGCTCTATGGAGGGAAGTATAGAGAGTGGGGAATTATCTGGACGTTAACAGGACTCGTATCTATGTTCTTCGGCGCCTTCATCTACCAAGAAGCCTTCGGCTTCGGATTTAAAGAACTCGGCATAAAGACGTCGACACCGCCCGTGCTACACCTATTCGGCGAGTACGAGTTAGTAACTACAGATGGGGTTCTGGCCGCAATCAAAGCGGCGTTTATACTAGGCTTCCTCCTCATCCTACTTGCCTTTCTTTCCAAATTCATAAACACGTTGTTGAAAGGAGAGCCCGACGTAGCGGTTGGCGTTGTGCTGCCTCAGGTGGCGCTCTTCTTCTCTCTGGGCATGGTGTTCTTCTCGTTAGTAAAAAACGCGCTAAACCTAGGCTTCCTAGAGCCGCTCCTCCAGCTCCCGTGGATGTACATCTTCGTGGCGGCGGTTATCTGGAGCGCGGCGGGGGCCTTCGCGTTGAGGGCTAAATATAAACATCACGAAGAGGCGCCTCCCGTCACTGAGGAGTTCATAATGGGCCTCGTCGAGGGCTCGCTTGGCGCGTTGGCAAACATACCGAGTTTCGCCCGTCTAGTAATCTTGGTGTTGATCCACGGCGTGTTGACAAAGTTGGTAAACAACGTCGCAATTTCGCTGGGACCCGCCGGAATACTCTTCGCAGTGTTTGGACACTCTCTAATAGCGGCCGCCGAGGGGTTGTTCTCCATGGTGCAATCTCTCCGTCTCGTGTTCTACGAGACGCTATCTAAGTTCTATGAAGGCAGAGGACGCCTCTTCACACCCCTGGCTCTGCCCTAATGGAGATAATCGCCGAGGTCACCCCGGTCAGAGACAGAGAAAGACTCCTAAAGAAGCTAGAGGCGCTTAAGCCTTTAGTAAACAAGATAGATATACCCGAGGCGCCTGGAGGTAAACCTACGGCGCACGCCCTAGCCGTCGGCGTCCTTGCCAAGCAAATGGGACTTGAGCCCATTGTGCATATCCGTCTTCTCGACGTGAACAAGACAGGTCTGAAGTCTCTACTCGGCGGGGCGTACCTACTTGACATAAGAGAGGTAGTGGTGTTGCAGGGAGATCCTCCGGCGGAGGGCAGGCCGGTAGGCGACGTGTCCACGGAAGAGGCGGTGACAGGGGCGAAGAAGATAGGCCTTAAGGTGGGGGCATTGTTGAGCCTAAAAAGAGACTACAAGAGACGAATAGAAACTCTCGGAGCCGACTTTTATCTAGCACTACATCTCACAGACGTAAGACAACTAGAAGGACTCCCACCAGTGGTCTACCCCTACGTCATGGTAAAGACAAGCAACAACTCCGCGTTAATAGAAAGACTTAAACAAACAGCCGTGAATCCTCAAAAGGCGCTGGAGTTGATAAGGGCGCTGGAGGGAGTAGCCCCCGGCGTCGTCGTCTCAGTGCCTGGAGACTTCGACACATTGCTGAATCTTTTGAACCAGATTAAGAAATCTTAAAGCCGCAGCCGAAGAGTCTTTTGTCTCGATATCCAACTAGATAAATACCATTAACCAAGACATTTAAATCATATACATAAAAATAACAAATTGACTTTGGAATAGTTATAACTTTGTTCTTTGTCAACACCAGGAAGGTGTTGTAAGTCTCGCCGACTACGACGCCTCTTGCGCGGTATGGACATCTATACGTAGAAACCTCTGCCCCCAAAAGGTCTAGACAACTTACGCGCAAGGCTACTTTTTCGACTCTTCTCTTTCAATGGTTAAAATCCTGGCAATTGCCCTCTTTACCTGTTTAATCCTGCCGGGCTTCTCCACGAAGCCTCTTGCACGTTGAGTCTCCAGCTTAACAAGTTCCGCCTTGAGCTGTTGAAGTAGTTGACGTCTCTCTTCAGGCTTCATCTCTCTCAACACCGTTGCCTTTAGCTTCTTTTCAGCAGACATGTGGTGCGTGTAAACCCGCAGTTTTTAAGTTTACTGCTGCGCCTGGGCGGTTGCCTCGGGCTTGGTGGGAGGCTTGATCTTGTACTCATCGCTGTACCGCATGGTGGTCGGCGCGATCCGCACCTCTATGCCGTATATACCGGGCTTCAAAAGCACATGAACCACCGCCCGCCTAACTCTATTCTTGGCGTCGTAGCCGATCTTGTAGAGCTTCCCAAAGGTCTGCTTCTCGAACTTAGCTCTCTCAGTGGACAGCTTGCCGCTCACCACGATCTCAAAACCCCTCGCCCCGGCCTCCATTAACTGCCTAATGGCAACAAACATGACACGTCTAAACCTCACGCCCTTGGCCATGGCGTTGGCTATACGGTATGCCACGACCTTAGGAAACATCTCAGGCGCCTCTATCTTAGAGACGTCAATCACGTCGATCTGTGGGTTCTCCACGCCGAGCTTGTTAGCGAGGATGTTACTGATCTCCTTCACGATGGCGCCCTTCCTGCCGATTATTCTAGAAGGCCTCTCGGCATATATCACGATGCGCGTGCCCAGGGGAGTCTTCAAAATCTCGGAGTCGATGTATCCATACTTACTCAGCCTATACTCAAGAAACTCCTTAATCATCCACTTCTTCTTGTTCTCCTCCAAGATCTTCTTATACACAGGCAACCTCCTCTGGGCGGCGGACATCGCCACCACCATCAACGCCATATTTAAATCTTTCTGAAACCCACCACCTCGACGTCCAGCGATAAGAGATTCAACATATATGAACACACGACTCAGAATCCCCGAGTCCTCCAACTCTCTAGTGGTCTAAACATCTTAACAGGCCCTACAGCTGGCGTACATCCAGATTTCGTAAGAGGAACAAAGGTACACATCCTAGCATCAATGAAATTCAACATAGAAGAGACTATAAAGCACTTAAAATTAGGCAACTATATCTCGTTGGCGATTCATAAAAACCTGGGAATTCCATACGCCATAGATCTGAGGACATACTAGAATTGACGATCTCAAACCCTTCGGCAAGTCATCAACACTATAAACACATTACTAACAATTATATCTGGAACCTTATAAGAGCCTTATGTAAAAGACAGAGATTATGGAAAACGACTTAAGAAAACTCACGCAGAGACCTCGGCTTGTTAATACATGCGGTCATGGAGCTAAAAAGATCCCTGCCTCTACAATAGGCTTACCCGAGTTAAATAGCCGCCTTATCTCGCCGCGGGCCCATGAAGGCTTATAGGATTTACGTCGTTGGAATTGTTCAGGGTGTTGGCTTTAGGCCGTTTGTAAAGATGCTTGCCGATAGAGTTGGCGTGAGGGGTTATGTGAAGAACCTAGGTGGCGGCGAGGTGGAGATATTTGTCGAGGGCGAAGGCGCCGACGCCTTTGTCGAGGCGTTGAGGCGGGAGAGACCTAGGGCCATAGTCATCGAAGAGCTTCTGGTGGAGGAGGCTCAGCCGAGGGGGTACAAGACATTCGAAATCTTAAAAAGCGAGGAGAGGTCCTCCGCGCCCTCCAACATACCGCCTGATCTCGCCATATGCGACGACTGTCTGGCTGAGGTCCTCCACGGCGACGAGAGGAGGAGGCTCTACCCATTCAACAGTTGTAGCTTCTGCGGCCCCCGCTTTGCGGTACTCCGCAAACTGCCGTATGACAGAGGAAACACAAGCTGGTCTAAATACCCCATGTGTGACAAGTGCAGAGAGGAGTACTCCAACCCACACATCGGCGGTATCAGGAGATTTTTCTACCAGGGCATATCCTGTAGACATGACGGGCCTAAGATAAGGTTGTTAAGTATAGACGGCAAAGAGATTGTAGTTAAAGACCCGATAGCAGAGGCGGCGCGGTTGATAGATATGGGTCATATAGTGGCGGTGAAGGGGGTGGGGGGCTACCACATCTTTGCAGATGCGCAGAGAGACGACGTAGTGGCTGAGTTGAGACGTAGGAAAAAGAGGCCGAGCCAGCCCTTTGCGGTCATGGCCCTTGACTTAGACGTGGCTAAGGCCTTGGTGGAGGTCGACGAAAAAGCGGCAGAGCTTTTGACCTCGCCCCAGAGACCCATCGTTCTTCTGCCAAAGAGAGAAGACAGCCCGGTCTCTCCCCTGGTCTCTCCAGGCCTAGACAAAGAAGGCGTCTTCCTCCCCTACACAGCTCTTCAATACCTCCTCTTGTCGCACACTAGAGGCAAATTCGCCATAGCCACAAGCGGCAACGTACATGGAGAGCCCATGTGCACAGAGCTGAGTTGCGTCCTCTCAAAGCTGGGGAAGGTGGTGGACTATGTCCTCGACCACGACCTAGAGATAGCCCATAGAGTCGACGACAGTGTGGTCAGATTCACGAGGGGGGCCCCGGTCTTTCTCAGAAGATCCAGAGGCTACGCCCCTGCCTGGATAAGAATTCCCAAAAGGCTGAGAAAGCCTGTCGTGGCTTTCGGCGCAGATCTACAGACGGCGGGGGGCGTGGCCTTTGAGGACAAGGCCGTCTTGACGCAATACATAGGCGACTTAGACAGCTTCGACGCCTTACAGGATCTAGATAGAGAACTACGGTGGTTTATAGAAGCCTATAAACTCAAAGACTTCGTACTCATCTGCGACTTAAACCCAGCCTACAACAGTACGAAACTGTGCCGAAGCTGGAAAGAGGAGCTCGGCGCAGAGATATATACGGTACAGCACCACTATGCCCACGCCTTGTCGGCTGCGGCAGACGCGGGAATCAACGAGCCCTTCGTGGCCATCGCTATAGACGGCGTGGGCTACGGGACCGACGGGATGGTCTGGGGCGGGGAGGTCTTGTTCGTGGAGGGGGCCCGCTTCGTCAGGGAGAGACATCTCACCTACGTCCCCATGCCAGGAGGCGACTTGGCTACGCTGAGGCCCGGCAGAATGGCGGCCGCATATTTCCATGTAGCCCTCGGAAAGATCCCCGACAGCCTTGCTGAGAAGTTGCCCGGCGGCGTTGCCGAACTCGCCATCGTGGAGAGGGAGTTGAAAAATCCCAAGATATACACCTCAAGCGCTGGGAGGTTCCTCGACGCCATGGCCGTGGCGTTGGGCATCGCGCAGGAAAGGACGTACGAGGGGGAGCCCGCCATAAAGCTAGAAGCCGCCGCGAGGGGCGGGAGACTCCTCCCCTTAGAGGCTGAGGATCAAGTGGAGCTCTTCGCCGAGATAGTGGAGAGGATAGGGTCCGTCCCGGTGAGGGATTTGGCCTACACAGCCCAGTACAAGCTTGGTTCGATCCTCGGCAGATGGGCCTGCGAAGTTGCCGAGAAAAGGGGGACAAAGGTCGTGGCGGTGTCTGGCGGAGCCGCGGTCAACGACATAATCGTCTCCGCTGCGGCTGAAGAGGTTGAAGGTTGCGGCCTCGTCTTAAAGCAACAAAGAAGGGCGCCGCCGGGGGACGGCGGGATAGCCCTCGGACAGATCTACTACGCCGCGTGGATGGAGTGAAGGCTATGCCAGCTCTCTAACGGCCCGCCTCTTGCCCGCTTTGGTCTCTTCGACTATCTTCAAGACGCGCCACATCTCTTCCTCTATCATCTTGGCGGCGGCCTCAGGATCCTCCCCCGTCGAAGCGGCGAGCTCCCTCGCCATCTGTTTCCACATCTCCATGCTTTCCCTCAACGTGGAGAGGTCCACCTTGGCTATGATGACCCCGGCGTGGACCATCACTAGATCTCCTGGCTGTAGCTCGGACTCTTCGATGCCTAGTATCGCGGGCCTCTCTACGCCGTCGCCTGGATCGACCCAGGCGATGCCGCCCTCGATCTTAGTGACCACAGAAGGGACGGCCCAGCACATGGCTAAAACACGCCGATCGCCTTCGCAATCTCTTCGGCGAGCCCGCCTCCGCCAAAGCGTGCCCAGATGGCGCACGTCCCCTCTACAGACACCATACACGGCCCTATGGGCCTATCGGGGGTGCAAGCCTTCATGAACAGCGGGCAGTCGGTGGGCTTTGCCTTGCCTAGATTAACCTCTGCGCATCTACAATTGGCGGGGAGGTCGTAGCGCCAAGTCTCGGGGGTTAGGTCGGGTATCCCGAAATAGGCGAAGGCGTCGTATTTTCTAAACTCCTCCCTAAGGGCCAAGCCGCTCTTGGGGATATAGCCAATGCCTCTCCAAGCGGAGTCCACGGTCTCGAAAACAGTCCTTATGGAGGACTGTGCTTTTAAATCCCCCTCCCAAGTGACCGCCCTCGTGTACTCTATCACCACCTTATACTCGCCTCTCGCCCTCTGCCTCAATATCTCGGCTATGGCCATCAACACGTCGTTGGGCTCGAAGCCCGCCACTACGACCGGTATCTGGAACTGCTCCGCCACAGGCCGCCAAGCTTTCCCGCCCACTATCGTCGAGACGTGACCCGGCGCTATGACGCCCGAGATGGGGTAGTCGGTTGGCTTCTCCCTCACCACCTCGAGGGTATAGAACATGGCCGGCGGGGTCAACTTGACGAGGGACATAAGCTTTAGGTTGTTCGGCACAAGGCCTTTGAGTATCGCCTCGGAATAGCCCGGCGCCACAGTCTCAAAGCCTATGCCCACGAAGAGGGAGTCCTTATTGTGTCTCCTCGCGTCTATCACTGCGTGGAGGAAGGAATGAACTATGCGCACATCGCCGCCGAGCGCCTTAGCCTCAGCCAGCGACCTAGCCCCCTTGACGGGCCTAAGCGCTGGGACCTTAAAGACGTCGCCGTAGGTGTAGACCACGACGCCTTCGAGGGCTAGTTTTATGGACTGCTCTATGTAGTACGACGGAGTGACGCATACGGGACAGCCGGGCCCAGCGATCAGCTCCACGTTCCGAGCTCCTATCTTCTCGAGGAGACTCCTCAAGCCGAAATGCACTATGGTCCACTCATGCGTCCCGCAGAAGTCCATGATCTTATAGACGTAATCCCCATCCTTCTCTCTCAACTCCTGCGAGTACTTCTCTATGCTACGGAGAAGCGTCGTGGTAACAACGGTCTTGCGACGAAACGCCATCTCTATGGCCTCCATCTCTCTCCTCATAACAGGGCAATTCCAACAGTCTAAAGTAGGCGGCGGAAACGCCGACGTAGACAGACACGTCATGCCACACCCCTGACTCCCAAATAAATACATTTATTCCACATAGCTGAAAACATGCGATAATCAAAAGACCTGCCATCCATAGTACGTCGTGAAGCGAAAAGGACAAGGCACCGTCTGTCTTAAGCACCCTTCCAGCGTTACACTTTCTTTTCAAAAGCAGTATTAAACTTGCATATATGTTATATTATCTATCGAAATTAGTTAGCCTAACGTCTCTCTAGTTCGACTCTATACCGTCTGTGGGCCGCAGATGAAGTAGTTTACCAAGGAGTTCAAAATATCTCCTACTCTTTTCATGTGAGATACCACATACTGCCAGCCGCCGCCTATCATCAAATAGGTCATATACCGATCACTCCCCATAGGCGTTACCGAGACGAACATGCCCTCGCCTCCTTGAGGCTCCCCATGTATCAAGACGAGACCTGTCTTTACAAACTCAATGCCAGAGAGAGAGATTTTCTCCCTTCTACAGTCGCTACCTCTAAGGCCAAAAGATATGTGTAACTCCGCTCTTGGAGGTTCCGGCATAGACAACTCTATCAACGCCCGAGATACGTCGGCCACTCCTCTATTTAGTAAGTTGTAGCTCTCGCTGAAGACGCCAAGAGCGCCTCTTTGGAGATCTGCAAGAAGATAGACGATGCCATCCTCATAAACCCTCCGTGCAGCATAGCCGCCGGGGAGAGGATCTAGGTAGACGACGCCCTCCCTATAACCGACGCGTCCAATCTCATATCCAAGTCCCACAAGTCTCCCCAAGATAGCAGGAAGATCTAGACTAGAGCCGTAGATCAGCCAATAGACGTAAGAAATGCCGTATATCATGAGAAATGTCTCTTTATCCTTTCTTTAAGCCCCTCAAGATCTACGTTAGGAAGCTCCCTAGCTCTTCCAAGGTCTATTAAGCGATTGTAGAGAATCGAGCCCAAGGTCTTTCTGAATTCGTCTTCGATAGGCTTAGCCACAGGCTCCACCAGAGAGTTTCTTAACTCTTCGGCAGGTCTTAAGAGCTGATCTATAGCTGACCTCACCTCTCTTAGAGCTTTCAAAAGCTCTGTTAAATCACGTACGGAGGACACGTCTATAGCATTCTTCTATTCCTTTTTTAACATCACCCTCCACCACCAGCTCATACCCAAACTCGGCTAGCTTCTTCCTTAGCTCTGCGACAACCAGAGGGGCCGCCTCTACGACCTCACGCGACGCCGGGGCCAGAGGCTCAAGACTTTTGGGACCTACAGCTATTAGATAGGCTCTAGGGTTTTTACCCATAGCCCTCAGATAACCCACCAAGAGAGAAGGCGGCATTCTGTGCGCATCTACCAGCCTCGTCTCGGGTACCGTAAGAGATCCTTCTATCCTCTCTACCGCTACGGCGCCTGGCGGCAACTTCACATCAATGTCGAGAAACACCAAGACGTCGTAATCAACCAGATTGCCGAGTATCCCTATTCCGTGGGCGTTGCCATCAAAGACGAAGGGGTTGAAAAGAGAAAGATATTGAGCGAGACAGGACCCAAAACCGTCGTCGCCGTATATGGGGTTGCCCAGCCCTACAACGAGCAAGCGTTCCATATAACTTTTTCAATGACGTTGTAGACGCGTCCGCCTTCTCCCTTAGCCTCGAAGTGTACGGCGCAGGCCAGACATGGGTCGAAGCTACGGATCGCTCTAACGAAATCGAGTCCTGTCCACTGATCCGGCGGAACTTCTTCAGTGACCTTACTGTTGATGACCGACATCTCGAAGGGCCCTCTGCATTGGCCCTTCCACGGGTCGGTGCATCTTGAGTTTCGTGGACTGACGTTCGGCGTAGTGGGAGCCTCGTACTGGTAGTTGGCAATCCTCCCGTTCTGCTGAACCAACCAGTGCATACAATTGCCTCTCGGCACCTGCCACCATCCAAACGAATAACTAAACGAAGGCCACTTTCCGAAAGACCACGGCCTTGAGGTCTGGACTTTCCCGGCGTTTACGAGGCGCAAGCCGTAGAGCAAGTTGGCCCAGGCCAGCGAGACCACTAACGCAAGGTGGACGGCTCTTGCCAAAAGTCTTTCCATGGTGGTGGAGTACTTTGGCAAGTTCCAAGTTATCGTCAACTCGCCGTAGGTCCCCTCGGGTAAGTCGGGATTAACCGTACCCCCTGGCAGATGAACCTTCAGCTGGCTCCCATTGCTTTCCCAAGCCTTATGCCCATCCACCTCGACTTTTGTTGCATGAAGCGTGTCAAGCCATAGTTGCGAAATCGGCCCGGTCTCTATGGGCGCAATTCTGCTGTCTTTAAGCATAAGCCTAGGCTCTGCGGCCCAGGTATACTTCTCGGCAAAGTTAATCGCGCCTGGCTTCGGGATTGTAGTTCTATTCCACATGTGGTACTTAAGAAGATCTTCATTGCCGTATGCCAACGGTCTTCCCAAGGGGTCTTCTTTGAGCCAACCATAAGGAGGAGCCACGTTGGCCTTTACCCAATCTTCGTAGAAGGACGAATCTGCGAACTCTAGATAGCCTAGCTGAATCTCGGTGGGGTTTTTGCTATATATTTCATGGCCAATGGCGAGACCCGGCTTTTCCCATCTGGCGTTGTAGGCCTTGTCCAACAGAGCGTAGAGCTGTTTCCAATCGCCTCCCGCCTCATCAGCCACGTTGCTGTACATTTCGGGATCATCGGACCAGCCGCCGGCGAGCATCACAGGCGGGTCGTGGGTCTTACCCTGCGTCAACGCGTAGCTCTGTCCATCGGGGGTGGAGACATGGTCTCTAAAGAACTCATAGAGATCCTGCCAGATGGCCCAGACGAATTTCACCCACGCGGTAAGTAGGGAGAGACGGGTGTAGTATTCCTGAAGAAGCGAAGCGAGCGAGGTTATGTCAGTGGATATACCACCTGGTATCAACGTAGAGGGGTGAGAGTGGCGTCCGTAGATCAACACGCCAGCCTCCCTCGCTATGCGTTGGTGCTTCACCGTCAACTGCCATATCCTCCCCTGTATGGGGTTAAGATCCCTCATTATGTCGGCGATAGTGCGGTAGCCGTGTATGCTGGAGTAGTTGGCAGGGGTCTGTTTAGCTGTCTCCCACACGGAGGGCGTCAGCTTGCTCACGATAACCTCGCTATAGTCGGGCCCCTCAAGCATATTGAGAATTATGGAGTGGTCGTATGTGTAGTCTGTCATGGCGTAGGCCATGTTCCTCAAGACGCTGCCCATGGGGAGAGGCGTCATGCCGGCCGCGGCGTCGCAGGCACGCGTGGAGGCGTTGGCGTGGGCGGCGCCGCAGACTCCGCAGGTTCTGGAGGTTATGTGTATGGCGTCCTCCGGCGGCCTCCCCCTTAGGAAGACCTCGAAGCCGCGGAACATCATAACTGTCGTATGGGCATTGGAGACGGCCCTAGTCGCGCTGTCTACTTCGGCGTAAAGCGCAAGGTGTCCCTCTACACGGGTAATTGGGTCAATCCAGAGCTTTATCGTAGACATATGGATTTCACTTTCGGCTTGTTAAAAAACTTGTTTCCAAGCCTGTGAAAAAGTTATTGAGTTTGGGGGGTTTGTATATTCCAGAGCGGATGTTCTTCCCTCGCTATGCCTGACGGGATCTTTCCATCGTGGAACATCCGGTTGTAGGGGAATATGTGCGGCATGAAGTGTGTGTACGTTAGATGCACCATCAACAGGAAGGAGACCGCCAACACCGCCTCCTTCGTGTGGAATAAGAAGGCCAGCCCGTCGAAGGCCGAGGGCCCGTATATCGCCATCAACACGCCCGGTATGCCCAGTATGACTATACCCCAGTAGACGCCCCAGTATTCGAAGAGCTGCTCCGCGTCGTATTTGTGGACCCATTGGGGCACCTTCCAGCTGGGCTTAACCAGCCATATGGATCTGTGGATGACGTACTTCAGGAAGTCCCAAGTCCAGAGCCTCAGAAGGGGCCACCTCTCCATCACGGGCCTCCTCTTGATTATATCTATCAAGACGCGGGTTCCGTAGTAGGCGAAGTGGGCTATGACGAGGACGCCCATGGCTATGCCGCTCCATATATGGATTATTATCATCCACTGGACGGGGCCTGTCTGGGCCGGCCAGAGGAAGTAGGGCGGCGAAGCCGCTGCGTTGTACACGCCTGGTATATACCATTGTTGCCACTGGGGATTGTTCACGAACATGGTTACGAAGCCCGTAAACGCGGTCAACACAAACGTCACGAACATGACTATGTGTTGCACCCTCTGCATGACGGACCACCTCTGCACCTTCGGCGTGTTCATGAGCTGCCTATAGCGTTCATAGTTGGCGGCGTAGACGGCGAAGTGGCCCAGCACCCAGTAGGAGCCGTATATCACGATAATCGTTATGAGCAGATCGAAGGCGAGGCTCCAAAACAAGAACTCGAACTGCAAGTCGAAGATCCTGATTCCGTAGCTGGCCACGTAGGACCAGAACTGCGGCCAGACCTCGAGGAGAGAGGGAAGGACTAGGAAATATTCGATGACCCAAGTCAGGCCTACCGTTATCGCCGTGGCGATAAGGCTACCTATTACTCTGCCGCTCCACTT
This sequence comes from Pyrobaculum sp., assembly GCA_022759345.1. GTDB lineage: Archaea > Thermoproteota > Thermoprotei > Thermoproteales > Thermoproteaceae > Pyrobaculum. The sequence goes on from JAEMPK010000150.1 coordinate 15,665, forward strand.
CATTTCTTCTCCTCGGCCTTCTCACCGCTCTTCTTCTCCGCCCTAGCCCTGGCGGCGGCCCACACACCGCCTATAACGCCAGCGCCAGCTATGGCTGCGGCCGATGCCACCGCCACCTTGGTGAGTGCATCAACGCCTATGGGCGCATAGGGTAGCTTGGCGTAAAACGGCTCGAAGGCGTCTGTGAAGCCGGGCTCGGTGCAACCTATGCACACTCCTCCAGTTCTTGTGGGCCCTCCGATGCCACTTACCCAACCTACCTTGTTCCACGGACAGTGCGAGACGGGGCCCTTGCAACCCACGGCGTATAGGCATTTGCCGTCGCCCGCGCCGGGGTACGGCCTGAAGTCGCCTGCGGCGTACCAAGCAGCTCTGGGGCACTGCTCGTGCGTCGTCAGCTGGAAGATGAAGTTGGGCCTGGCGTATTTGTCGAGGAAGGTCTCGCGGCGTAGCACGCTTACATCGAGGTATCCAGCCGCCACGAGGACTAACAACGCCAATGTCCGCATGATGCCGTTGCCGTTGGCAGGACAGCCGGGGACCGCCACGGCGGGCTTCACGGTCTTGAAGTCGGGGACGCCACCCTCGTCTATATATTTACGGAAGGGCTCTACCTCCGGCTGGAAATAGCTCTGGTGTATCACGCCCTTTATCCCCCTAATGGGATCGTCGAAGAAGCCTATTGCGCCGGTGGGCGATTGGGACCAAGTGGCGTACTGGAAGCCGGGCGGAGGCTCCAACACCTTGTTGGCAGGGATGCCGCCGTAGGCGGCACAGTTGCCCACGGCCACGACGGCGACGGCGTTGGGGAGGAGCCTTTTTAGCCACTCCGTGCAGGTGTGCTGGCCTATCTTGCAGTAATACCCGCCCTCGGCGCCTATGTTGGAGCCCGGTATGCCGAACTCTTGTGGAAAACTCCCCTCGAGGACTAGGACGTATGGGCCGTATTTGCCGTTGGCCAGATCGGTGAGTATGGCGTCGGCGTTGCCGGGAGGCGGCTGTTGTGACACGATGGAGTCTAGGTACTTATCGTTGTTTACATCGGCTGGCGACGTCACGTGGTAGGCGCCCCACTGGGGCATGACGGTCTCGTGGAAGAGGAGCCTGACGGTGCCGGGACCAACCAGCGGCGTAGTGCCCAGCAATACGTCGACCAACGAGGGGTCGGTGGCTTGTATCACCGATGTGGTGTTGCCGGCGCAGTCTTGCGCCTCGAGCCAGACCACGCCTATCTCGCCGCTCTTTATGGCCTCACCAGCGGCCTTAGTTAAGACGCTCCAGTTCAATGTGGCCAACGCCGACGCCAATGCCGAGGCTTTTAGGAAATCACGTCTTTTTAGTTGCATTGTAATGGTTCTTGTAATCTCTTAAAAAATGCATTTTCAAAGACTTGAAAAGAGTTTTGGCGTGGGGGCAATCAGGATAGAGCTCGTTGCGTACATCTTCTCCACAGAACCTGCATCGTGCTGCCACGATGCCGTTGTTGCCTAGGATAAACGCGGATCCATTGATCTCAATGACGCAGTCTCTACAGAACCGGAACAGCAAATCGACCGCAAGCCCTTCGACGGGTGTGCCCCGCAGTTCCCTCAAGGTCTCCAGCCCCAATAAGCCCACGGTATCTGGGAGAGACCGAATCGGAAAGTCTGTGTTGCCTAGTTTCCTACAGACGAACTCGAGGTACTCCCTCATAGCGTTCGCAGAGACGCCGTATTTCCCGGCTAATATGTTGAGCGCCACATCGTCATGTAGCGCCAACGAGATAAGGCCCGCCTCCGTTATCTTCACGTGGCCGTTGTGGTACTCCACGTAGCCGCGCTCGGCGAGGCGGCGGATTATCCTCCAGGCGCTCGCCAGAGGTATTGTAGTGGATTTGTAGATGTCGTAGAATCTCTCTGAGGTCAACGCGGCCCTCAGAATCTCCAGCTCCCTCTCATCTAGTTGCCTACACATGGCTCAGCAACTCGACGACCTTCTCGGCCATGCGCTCTGCGCACTTCTCCCCCTCTGGGGACAGCCCTATGCCCGGCTCCGGGGCTGGCGGTTCGCAGTCTACCACGTATATCCTCCGCGCCGTGGGGCCTAACACGCTCAGCCCCGTCAATAGGTCTTGAAGCGATATGCGGCCCTCCAGCGACGGCCGCAACGCGTCCGCCGCCTCTAGGTGGTCCTTGAAGCTCTGGGGGCGGAACTCGTAGACGTCTATAGTCCCCGGCGGGCGGCCCCTCTGGATGGTGCCTATCAGTATCAACACGTCGTGGGGGCGGCTTCTCAACTCGTCTATCATTGTGAAGACATCTCCCGAAAGCTCAACGACGTCGTAGCCTTTCGCCTTTAATATACGGCCCGCTTCGTAGCCTATAGAGCAGTCGCGTTTTAAAAAATACCCTACAGAAGCTATGAGGACTCGGCCGAACGACATATCCGTAATTTTCATTTTTCATTTTAACTTTTCAACTATATTCTTAGCTCTTTCATCTACATTATGAATATTGTTGCCTTGTTGCAAAATGTATTTCGATTAAGAAGCTATATTTTAACTTTTATTTACAAAACTGAACACGGCGTTGACGACCTCCTCTATGGTTGTTAACTTCAATCTATCTGTATCGGCGTCGTAAATGAGCAGTTGGTCTACGCCGTATAGTATGTAGTACCTTACCTCGGGGTCGTGTATCACGCGGGGCATGAGCGAGCCGAACATAGAAATGAGCTCGTTTGCCGCTACGGCGTAGCAGACCTCCTTCTTCCTCGAGGAGACGCATTCGAGGTACCTCTTCCTAATGCCTCTAAGACCCTCCCTTATTGTGTCTATCTTCAAATCTCTTGGGGTTATGCCATCGTCCATTTTGAAGGACATGTAGGAAATATTGCTCTTTTTAAAGATAAAGCCCCGGGGACGTGGTCGTGCCCCGCTGGCTACGTCCCCCTCCGCTGTTCTGTATTTAGCCAAGCTACTCAGCACCTCTTGGCACATGCAACCCTTTTGGCGGCTCCGCGCCGGCTGTCGCCTTTAGAAGCGTCTCGATGCTGGCTGAAGAGAGCGGCAGACGTCTCAACCCGCCGCGGTCCCAGCCAGTGCGTTGCCGAAGGGCGCCGCGAGGGCCCCGAGCTCTCGGGGAGTGAAGAGTAGTTGAAAGGGGGCGCCGGGACCGACGTATCGCCTAGGCCGGAGGACGTTTGTTGAATAAATATTGTTTTTTATTTAAGGTGTTTCTCGATTCTATGAAAAGAATCAGCTTAGCCCTTGACGATAAGCTGTATAGGGAGATAGAGAACGTCATGTCGATCGTGGGCGAGACCAACAGGTCGAGGTTCATCGCCTCAATAATTGCGGAGAAGATCTCAGAGATCGTCCAGAGACCCATGGCCTCGATAATAGTCTACGTCTACGACCACGAGGTAGGGGAGGTGGTCAAGAACGTGACGGAGATACAGCACGAGTTCAGAGACGTGATAAGGGCCACTACCCACATCCACCTAGACGACAGGAACTGCCTAGAGGTGATTCACGCGTTGGGCGACAGTGATAGGATAAAGGAGCTGGTGACCAGGATATCTAGGATAGGGAGAGGTCTTAAACATCTAAGAGTGGTCAACATACCCCGCCTCGCCGAGGGATAGCCGTTCCAGCGACGTGGAAAATCTCTTTTTAAATAGGATCTTGTACGTAGACATGCACGAGTGGTCTCTGGCGCTATCGCTGGTGCAGACTCTCGACCGTTGGGCCCTCGAGAATGGCGTGCAGATAAAGCGCGTCGTCCTCTCGGTGCCGTCGCCGGCCCAGCTCGACGTATCTATCTTAACGGAGGCCTTCGACACGCTCAAGAGGGAGTCCAGGCTGGAGCAGGCCAAGCTGGAGGTCAGAGTCAGATCTCCACGATATCGCTGTAGGGCATGCGGCTACGAGTTCGGCCAAGAGGAGGTGGACCAGCAGATAAGGCAGTTGATGGGTCAATACGGGGAGGAGTACCCCCTGCATTTAATCCCCGAGCTCCTTCCCACGTTCGTCAAATGCCCCAGATGCGGCTCGCACGACATAGAGGCTGAGCTCTCCATAAAGGTAGATGAGGTGGAGACGATATGAGGCCTCTTCTTGAGTCGGCTAGGGAGAAGCTCAGACGTAGAAAGGTCGTCGCGGTGATGAGCGGGAAGGGCGGGGTGGGGAAAAGCGTCGTCGCGGCTCTGGCGGCGCTTGCTAAGCCTGGCTCAGCCCTCGTGGACTTGGACCTAGAGGGCGCCTCGGCGCCGCGGTTGTTCGGGCTGTCGGGGAGGTTGCACGAGATAAGCAAGGAGGGGATAGAGCCTTTGGAGGTGGGAGGAGTCAAGGTGTTCTCGTTGGGGGGCATAGTGGGCGATAGGTACGTGGTCCTGCCTGGCTACGGGCAGGCGGGAGCCGTCGAGGCGCTTCTGGCCTTCGCGAAACTCGGCGACTCGGACCCAGTCGTGGTGGACATGCCGCCTGGCATGGGCGAGGAGCTGTTGGCCCTGAGCAGGATTACGGATTTCCTCCCAGTGCTCGTCACCACCCCCTCTAAGGCCTCCTACGGCGTCGTCAAGCATCTGGCCGAGTACCTCGCGGAGATCGGCAAGAAGCCCGCGGCCGTAGTGCTCAACATGGCCTATGTCGACTGCGGCGGCTCGAGGATATACCCGTTCGGCCGCGGCGAGGACGCCAGGAGACTCGCCGAGAGTTTCGGGGCGCCGTTGTACGAGTTGCCGATAGACCCCTCCTTGGAAGACTACGTGGGCAGAATCCACGAATACCGCGGCCCCATCGCCTACGTCGTTAGGCAGATGGTCGAAGGCCTCTGAGACCGCGGGGGGCATGGAGGACCTCTTGAGGGAGATATACAGCGACGAGCGCGTGGTCCCCCCTCTATTCAAGTACAAGACCATATCCCCTGCCCAATACCTGCGGATCTACAAGGACAGCTTGAGGCCGGAGTTTTGGGCGGGCGAGGCGGCACAGCTGTTGTGGGATAGGCGGTGGACTAAGGTGTTGGAGGGGGAGCCGCCGGCCGTCAGATGGTTCCCGGACGGTTTCTTGAGCCCGTACCGAAACATCGTGGGGAGGCACGAGGGGACTTGGATCTGGGAGAAGCCGGCGTTGATCTGGAGAGGCGAGGAGGGGGTGACAAGGGTTCTCACCTACTCTGACCTAGACGGCATTGCCAAGTCCTATTCCGGAGTCCTCAAGGCGTTGGGCGTGGACAAGGGGGACTGGGTGATGTTCTACGCCCCGCCGACGCCCGAGGTAGTGGCGTTGATGCTTGCCGCCGTGAGGCTCGGCGCCCCCATAGAGCCGGTCTTCACGGGCTTCGGCTACGGCGACCTCGCGGCGCGCGTGGACGACACCAAGCCCAAGCTCTTGGTCACTGTGGACGCCTTCCCGAGAAGGGGGAGGCCAATAAAGGTGAAGGAGACGGTGGACAAGGCATTGGGGCTTGCCAAATGGAGGCCGAAGGTCCTTGTCGTCGAGAGGATGGGGGTTGACGTGAAGCTCGTCGAGGGGAGGGACCACCGCCTCGAGGACGTGAGGGCTGAGCCCGCCGAGGAGGCCGTGGTGGAGTCGACCCACCCCCTGTTCGGCCTACACGTGGGCTACGACGAGGGCCTGGGCCTCGTGGTCCACGGCGTGGGCGGCTACCTGACGCAGACCTACGCCACCACGAGGTGGATGGGCCTTAGGCCCCGTGACACCTACTTCTGCACGGTTCTGCCCGGCTGGATAACCGGTGTGACCTACGTCCTCTTCGGCCCCCTTATGGTGGGGTCCACCGTAGTGGTCTACGAGGGCGGCCCCGACTATCCCCACTGGGACGTGTGGTGGAGCGTGATTGAGGACTACGCCGTGACGGTGTTTTTAACCACGGCGGGAGCGTTGAGGGTCTTGTCGCGACAAGACCCGGAATTGCTTAAGGACCACAACTTAGACACACTTAAGCTAATACTAACGACGGCCGAGCCCATGGAGGTCAAGTACTGGAAGTGGGCCTACCACTACGTAGGCACTGGCACGGTGCCCTCAATAGACTCCCTACCCGAGAAGCTTAGCGGAAGGATTCCCGTCATCCACATGTTTATACAAACTGAGCTTGGCACTTTCGCAACGGGGAGTCTGCCGAACTACACCTTCGTCCCCATTGCGCCTGGTTCCGTCGGCCCCCCGATGCCCGGCTTCCACATTGACGTGGTGGACGAGGCCGGTAACTCGGTGAGGGGGAGGCCGGGGTTGCTGGTGGTGAAGTCGCCTTGGCCCGCCATGCCCGTCCAATACCCGCGGTGGTATGCCGAGAGGTGGAGAAACGGCGTCTACTACGTAGGCGACTACGCAGTGATGACGGAAGACATGAACATATTCCCCCTAGGGAGGTCCGACACGGTGATGAAGATAAACGGCTACCGCATAACGCCGGAGGCTTTGGAGAAAGCCGCTGAGGCCACCCCCGGCGTCAAAAGGGCCGTGGCCGTCGGAGTCAGGGACTCGCAGAAGTTCGAAACGCCTGTGGTGGTGTACATAGGCGACATCCAGCCAGATGAGCTGAAGAAGAGAATTAGGGAGTACGTAGGACCCATAGCAGAGCCCGCTAAGATAGTCGTCGTGGAGGCGATGCCCGAGGCGCCGAAGTCCGAGCTCAGAGCCGCATTGAAGGCGTATCTCTGGAGAGGGGTCTCAGCGGAGGGCCCATTGCGCGGCTGGGTCGAAGAGGTGGCGCGGAGGATCATGGCAGAAATCTAAAAAATAATTTATAGGTTCGAGAGAACCCATGGAGAGGATAATTAGAATTGCACACGGCTCAGGAGGCGTTGAGACTTCTCAGCTTTTGGAAGCTTTGATTTTTTCCAGGCTTGAGGAGAGGCTGAAGAAGGTCGAGGGAGGGGTTGGAATCGACTTCCCAGACGACGCTGCGGCCATACCAATCGGCGACGGGCGTTATTTGGTTGTGACGGTGGACTCGTACACCGTCAACCCGCCCTTCTTTCCAGGCGGCGACATCGGCGTCCTCGCAGCGTCCGGTAGCATAAACGACGTGCTTATGATGGGCGGGAGGCCTATCGCCATGTTAGACGCCATAGTGGTGGAGGAAGGCTTCTCCATGGAGGACCTCCGCAAGATTATAGACTCCATGATGCGGGTTTTAAGAGAGGAGGGCGTTGCGTTGATAGGCGGCGACTTCAAGGTGATGCCCAAGGGACAGCTGGACAAGATTGTGATAATGACTGTGGGGATCGGCGTCGCGGAGAGGCTCATTGTCGACAGGCCAAAGCCCGGCGACAAGATCGTCGTAAGCGGCTTTCTCGGCGACCACGGCGCCGTGATACTGGCCAGGCAGATGGGCATAGTGGAAGAGGGCTCCGGCGGCGGTCTCGTAAGTGACGTGAAGCCGTTGACTAAGCTCATGATCCCCCTGCTGGAGAAATACGGCGACTACATACACGCGGCTCGCGACCCCACCAGAGGCGGACTCGCCATGGTCCTCAACGACTGGGCCAAGGCGT
>JAEMPK010000110.1:0-2356 GCA_022759345.1 Pyrobaculum sp.
TCCTCTTCCTTGATCTTTATCTTGCCCGGGGCTGCGTAGGGATATGCCCGTAGCCACACCACCTCCGTAATTGACGCGACGCGCCTGCCGTGGTCAAACCGCTTAATTGTGGCTAACACGTGGAATGCGGATAGGTGTTCTGGAGAGACGCCCATAGCCTCGCCGGTCAGACGCATAAACACCTCCATTATGTCCTCTGCGTGGAAGGTGGTGGCGCCGCCGTGGCCGGTCAACACGCCTTGGATAAGCTCGTGGATCTCCCGGCCGCGGCTTTCGCCTATCACGATGATGTCAGGTCTTGCACGTAGGAGATACTTCACCAGATCTATTAGGTATATGGCGGACTCCGAGCCCGGCAGGTTCTTCATATAGTCGTACATAGGCGACGTGAAGAGCATCACCACGTTTTGATAGCTAGGCGGCATACGTATCTCAGGCGTCTCCTCCGCAATGGCAAGTCTCTTATGCGGCAGAAGCACAAGCAGGGCGTTGAGAAGGGTAGTCTTGCCGGTGCCGGTGCCGCCTACAACCATAACAGACTTGTGATGCTCGAAGAGGTACCACAAATACGCCATCGCAAGCGCGGAGATGGTACGCCTCTTTATCAACTCGGTAGGCGATATTGGAAACGGCGGCTGGATACGCACCGAGACGTATGGCGGATTTCTGCCCACACGACCGGACATAGCAGTTGCAAAGCGTAGCAAAGCGCCGTTCCTCAGCCTAATGTAGGTGTCTTGGATTGGGTACTGCTCGTTAAGCGGCCGCCCCGTCTCGGCATATACTCTGCCTATTATCTTGATTAGAGTCTCTCTGTTTGTCGGCACGACGTTTGTCTTAACGTTGTACCCATAATCGCGGTGGTCAACAAATATGGGGTTCTCGATTCCGTTTATATTTACGTTCTCAAGGCGTGTGTCGTAGAGAATCGGCGTCAAATAAGAGTAGTCGGCAGCCTCCAGCTGGACGTAGTACCTAACAGCGGCGCGTAGCTGCTTAGGTACCCCTATATCTGCCATAGCCATTTCAATCAACTTGCCGAGTTCCTCTCTCGTTATGTTAGGTCTAATGATCTGGTTGGCGGTTAAATACTCCACTACTTTATAGGCGTATTCGCCTACTCTGTCTGAGTAGGGAAAGGCGTAGGAGACGTTGTAGCAGTAGCCGTCTTCAGATTGGAATATCTGAATACGAGCCCCCTCAGAGGCGTATTCCTCGACGATGGTGCCCCGGCAAGACTCAAGTCTAAAGTCCAGCATAGCTACGCCTTAAGGAATACTCCCACTAGGAACGACGCGATGAATATCGACAAGAACAGAAGGGCGAGATACAGCAAGCCGCCTCTAGTCGAGAAGCTGATTTTGCTAAAGAGGAAGTAGTAGCCGATCGACATAATCCCAAGGGCTAGATAAAGCATGGCCATGCCTATGCCTCCCAACTGCGCGCCTCCAGAGATCTTAGACATGGCCTCGGTGAGCTTAATCATGGACGTGTTGACAAAGGCAACCATGGCGGCGCCGGCCAACGCGAGGAAACGTGTTATGTTCAACGTTTTCGCAATCTCCGACCTGTATTCAAACAGCTTTACTACGAAGTTTTGTAGTTGATCGATGGTAGCCCGCGGCAGAGTGCCGAGCCTGTATATATCCAGCAACATTCTCAAAATCACAGACATTACGGGTTGCATGCCCCTTAAAGCCACGTCCTCCAGCTTGGCGTCTCCGACCTTCATAACCTGTAGAAGCGCCGCCGCCTTGTTGTTAAATGGTCCGTAGTCGCCGAAGGTTATGGCGTTCTCCACGGCGCGGTAAACAGAAGGCGCCCTCTTAAGCTCGTCGAATACTGTGTATACAAAATCCATAAAGCCTCTCTCAAAGGCTTTTGCATTTATTCTTTCCCGTGTGAGTATCCAGCCGGCGACAGCGACGCCGAAGGCAATAAGTGGGGCGTAGAGAGACAGAGGCGTGAAGCCAACCATTATCATTGAAACGGCGGCGGCCACGCCGAATATCAACGGAAGAAGTCTAAAGTCCATTTTCATAAGTGGGACGTTTATAAAGAGCGCCATGACTACGCCCAATACGGCTGGGAGGAGGCCGCCCATCACGACAAGCATCGCTGGGTTTCCCCGCCCGATCACCACAGCCGTGACGGACAACATGGCTAGGCCGACCACAAGCGACGAGATGAGAGAAGTAAGTCTATCCATCCTTCTCTGCATGGCAGTGGAGAACTCCACTATGTCCATATCCATGTAGAGCGACAGCTTAGCCACTATGTCCTCGCCGATTCTAAGAGAGGTGTAGAGAGAGTTGAAGCGGTAGACGAGCTTCTGCGGCGCCAGCTTCTCCACCGC
>JAEMPK010000110.1:2456-22613 GCA_022759345.1 Pyrobaculum sp.
TGTAGAGAGAGTTGAAGCGGTAGACGAGCTTCTGCGGCGCCAGCTTCTCCACCGCTCTCTTCATGGCGTCCATGGGCTCCATGCCTATCATCTTGGCGTTGTTCCATGCGGCAATTGCCAGCGTCCTCACGCCGGGGAGCTCTCTGTACCGCGTCATGCGTTCAATAACCAGGTTTAGATGAGCCTTAGTCGCAAACGCCATCTGCACAAGTGCCGTGAAGAACACCATCTCCGTAGACAGCAACTCGCGTATTGAGCCGGCGCGGATAGACACCATAAGCTTTGGGAAGAAAAACAAGAGGGCCCCAACGCCGAGCAACATGGGCCCCAGGGGGAACGCGCCGACAGCCAGCAACACGCCCCCGCCGGCCAATACTCCGAGGCCTAGCAAGTTGAACAACCTCGCGGTGTTTCTAAACCTAAGGGGGTCTAGGTCGGTCCGCTCAATACCTCTAAGTTGCCACTTCACGACGAGAGTAATCACAAACCCACATGGGGTCCTTGTTAAATATTTTACTTTGTGCCCTCCGAGACTACAAATAATCAGCAGCTGTAACTAAAGCGGACAAGCCATCAAGTAGGCGTCTTCGCCGTCGCTGTAGTACCGGGGTATCCGCCCCACCACCTTATAGCCGAGCTTTTCATATAGAGAAATTGCAGGGGTGTTTGACACACGTACCTCTAAGTAAACCTCGGCGGCTCCGTAATACACCTTCATCGCCTTCATGGCTCTCAACATCATGACGGTAGCTATGCCGAGCCTCCTGGCCTCGGGAAGCACGCCTACGGAGACTATATGTCCCTTCCTCACGGGCTTCCCCTTGAGTAAATTGCTCCAGCCGTACTCCACTCGGGACATGACATACCCAACAACCCTCCCGCCAACCTCAGCCACTATAAACGCCTTAGGAAACTGCTCAAGATGCTCTACAAAAAACCAAGTGGGGTAGTTCTCAGGCAACACCGCCCTGTTTATAGCGACTACGGCGTTTAAGTCCTTCATAGTCGCCTCGCGTACGACGAACTCCGTTTTTCCGTCTTTGCCAACAAGCCTTTGGGGGCCGTCGATTACGATGTTCTCTACGGCGATGACCATAGCCACTACGACAGGATTAGATATATAAGTGCCATCCTGAGAGGCACTCCCAACGCCGCCTGTCTGAAGTATTTTGCGTGACTGGTCGCATCCACTCTGGGATCTATCTCGTCCACACGTGGCAACGGGTGAAGTATGACTAGGGTCTTCTTGGCTTTTCGCAACATGTCGGGAGTCACTCGGTAGCTCCCTTTTACTTTTTCATATTCAAGCGGATCGATAAATCTTTCTTTCTGTATCCTCACCACGTACATTACGTCAAGTTCTCCTATGACTTCCTCTACGTTTGTATAAAAGCTGAGCTTCAACCCTTTTGACTGTACGTAGTCTATAGTCTCTGCGCGTGGACGTAGGTACTCCGGCGATATGAGATACACCTTCACGTTGAAATTCGTGAGAATCTCCAACAAGCTGTTTACTGTACGCGCGTGTCGCAAGTCGCCCAGCAAACCTATGTTGAGCCCATCTACGTAGCCAAATTCTCTCCATATAGTGTAGACGTCTAACATGGCTTGTGTGGGGTGGTTAAACGCGCCGTCGCCGCCGTTTACGACGGGGCTCTCAGCCACCTCCGCCGCAAGTTTCGCCGCACCCTCGTACCTATGGCGAATCACTATCACGTCGGAGTAGGCGTCTAGCATCCTGATAGTGTCGGCCAACGTTTCTCCCTTCTCTACGCTGGTTCCTTCCGCGCCCCAGAACCCAACTACGTCGCCCCCAAGCCTCTTCATAGCCACCTCAAAACTTAGCCTCGTACGGGTGGACGGTTCGAAGAATGCCACCGCCATTATCTTGCCCCTCATCACGTCTAGACGACCTTTGGCGTACTTCTCCATGTACTTTGCTGTTTCAAAAAGCTCTTCTATGTCCGACCGTGTGAAGTCCCTGGCTGATATGACGTCTCGATTACGCCACATGTTGGTAGAACATATATATCCTTTAAAAGTAAGAGGCGTGTACCCCCTAATAGTTGCGCTAGACACAAACGTGTTGCACGCACTGGACGTCGCAAAGACACTCAAAGGATTGACGTTTAAAGTCGGCTGGGATTTGATATTCGAGGGGGGTATTTCAATTATCAGAGAGATAACGCGATACGGAGATGTGATAGTAGACTTAAAATTGGCAGATGTGCCGCACATAACGAACAGAGTCATTGAGAAAGTTGTGGAGAGAGGCGCATGTTGCGTCATTGTCCACGGCTTCTTATACCCCTCGGTGCCCAGGAGCGAATATGTATACGTTTTAGCCAAGATGACGGCGCCGACGCTGTACGACGAGATGTGGGAAAGACTCCTAGACATAGAGGGGATACGGGGCTTTGTGTTGCCGGGAAACCAGCCCCAGGCGGTGGCACATGCGCGTAGCCGCGTCGGTTGTAAGTACAGAATCATTACGCCAGGCATAGGAGCCCAAGGTGGGCAGCCAGGCGAAGCCATAAAGGCCGGCGCCGACTTCGAGATCGTTGGCAGATACGTGCTTGAGGAGCCTTCGAGAGCGGCTCAGTGGGCCCAGTTTAAACCCACCTGCTTCAACACGCCTTAGGTCGGCCTCTTCTTATCCGCAGGAAACCGCCACATCTCGGCCTTCTTCGCCAAATGCGTCAAGTATTTATACAGTCCAGGGTCGCCGCGCGCCTTCTCGATGGTCGCGTCAAGCAGGGCGATCAATTCGTCATAGGTCCTCCTATCCACAGGGTACGGAACGCCGTCTTTACCGCCCACCGCAAAGGCGAATTTAAAGGGGTCCACCGCTGGGTCGTTCCAGTCGGCGGGCGTCTTGTAGACAAGCTCGGCTACCAGCGAAAGAGCGCGCAACGTCTTAGGCCCAACTCTGTACTTAAGCAACAGCTCTCTGAAGTCGGAGACAGACTTAGGCGGAGGGAGACTCCTTAACACCGCCTTAGGATCTACGTCAAGTCTCTTATAGGGGTGGTAACGAGGGACGTCTACGAGGGTGGCCTGTCCGCGCAGTAGAGGCAGATACCTAGCCACCTTGGCGGCCCCCTCGTTTACGAGCTCCAACACGACGTCTCTGTTCTCTCTGCTGTGTTTAGACGCCAGATTTAACACGTGGCTATGCCTAACGCCTATGACGCCCGCATGTGGGCTGTTGAAGAAGTCCTCTGTGCGAAGCCAGTGGTACCGGCGCGCCATCTTGACCTCGGGGTTCATGCCTTGTTGAACCACTGCCCACTTCCCCGTCTCGGCTACGAAGAAGGCGTGGTGGTAGATAGAGTAGCCGTCTTGTACCAGGGCGTTGTCGACCTTAGCCACGAGCCTAGACGCAGTTATAAGCCTCTCGGCGTCTAAGTCGAAGAGTCGTGAAATCTCAGCCAGCTCGTCCGGCGTATTTAACGCATGCCGCCCCTTGCCGCCTGCGACCCTTATGGGGATGTCAGAGTCCTTTAACACTTCCTTAACGACTGCCGTAGTGACCGTAGTGCTGCCTGAGCTGTCCCAATCCATCCCAATTATGTTGTTGAAGCTTTGGAAGAAGACGGGGTGGGCGAATCTCTCGACGACGCCGTCGGGGCCGTACAAGTCGTACATGAGGCGCAGCAGAAGGGCGGCCAGCTTCTTCATACGTGTCAAAAGCCAAGTAGGTACGTGCCCCTCGTGTAGCGGGAGATCTGCTACGCCAGATAGTTTCACATTTTTACTGTTGTTAAAGATATATAACCTTGCGACAGTGGATGTCATGACGGTTTTCAAGGCTTATGATATAAGAGGGGTGGTAGACAAGGAGTTGACCATGGATCTTGTCGAGAAAATAGGCTTCGCCGTCTCCAAGTTCTTTAAGGGCGACGACGTAGTGGTTGGGATGGATGTCCGCCTTCACTCGTTTAGGATAGTGGAGGCGCTTTCTAGGGGGCTTCTGGCAGGTGGAGGGAACGTGATATTCATCGGCACAGTAACTACGCCGGTTACCCACTACGCCTCTCATGTTTTGAGGAAGCCTGCGGTCATGGTCACCGCCTCACACAACCCGCCTGAGTACAACGGCATGAAGATCATGAAAAGCGGAGGGTTCGACTTAGAAAGCCACGAGATACAGCAGTTGGCGGCCATGCTGGAGCCGCCGCCCCCTGAGAGACGTGGTGTGGTGTATGTGAGGGACGTCTTGACGCAGTATATGGACTACATGGCCGAGAGGTTTGGTAAACTGGACTTCTCAGTCGGCTTCGACCCGGCCAACGCGTCTGGCGTTGTGTTGAAGCCGCTTTTAGAGAGGGTGTTTAGAAGAGTTGTTGCTATAAACGACTACCCAGACGGCCGTTTTCCGGCTCATCCCCCGGACCCGGAGAAGCCGGAGAATTTACGTCAGCTTCAGAGGCTTGTGGTCGAGAATAAGCTCGACGTAGGTATCGCCCTAGATGGCGATTGCGACCGCCTGGGGCTTGTCACGGCCAGGGGGGAGGTGTTTAGGCCGGAGAAGGCGGTCTATGCGCTTCTCTCATATTACGCCAAGCCGGGGGACGTGGTGGTGTTAGACGTAACGATGCCTCTGTACCTAGAGAAGGTGGCTGAGGAGAGGGGGGTAAAGATTGTGCGGCAGAGGGTAGGCCATAGTTTTCAGAAGCCCACCGCAGTAAAACACAACGCCCTGTTCTGGGCAGAGTACAGCGGCCACATAGGGTTCAAGGAGCACAATTATTTCGACGACGGGATCTATGCGGCGTTTAAGATACTTTCGGTACTTTCTGTAGCCGGGGTTACGCTAGACAAGGTGCTGGAGGAGGCGCCTAAGGTTTACGAAGAGCGTCTTGACCTAAGGGTGGCAGACCCCAGAGGCGCCGTGGAGGAGGCTAAGAAGAGAGCCGCAGGGCTGGAGTTCTACGAGCTCGACGGCGTAGACATCCGAACGAGAGAGGGTCGGCTGTTGATAAGGCCTAGCAACACCGAGCCGTTGCTCCGCGTGAAGATTGAGGCGTATCAAAAGGAGGGGCTTGAGGCGCTTAGGAAACTGTTGGCTCAGCTAGTTTCGCCGTAGAGCATCTGTGGTTTGCCGTAGAGGAAGTAAGAAGGCTTCTGGGCGAGCGCCGCGCCCAGTATTATGGCCGCGTAGGGGGGACATATACTCTCGGCACATAAGCCTCTGAAGTTCAGTTGCGGGACTTTCAGTTGGCGTAGCAAGTCCGTCTCTTCATGTGTTATCTTTATCTTAGTTTCTTTGAGTTTGTTTTGTCTTTTTATCTCGGCAAGTATCTTCTCCATAGAGGTGCCGTCGCAGGGGCAGATCACGACGTCTTCAATATCCTCCATCTGAGGCCAGAAAGATGCCCAATGTGGCACGTCTATAACGTTCGGCTCAACATAGCGGCCTGTGCCGTCTGTGCCTTTCTCAAGTCTATTGCTCAGGTTGTATAGCCAGTTCGCCTCGATAGTCAACGTGACTAAGAACTTGTCTAACTCGCCCTTCACTGCGTCGGATTCCTCGTGTCCATCTTTCGAAGCTATGTATTTGGCAAGTAGCTTAGCTTGTTGAACTACGTGGTTTTCCCTGACGGCGCCGTATAGATGGCCTGTGGCGTAGACATTGCTGCCGCCCACAGCCCTTCCCGTGCCGTCTAGCGTCAAGAGTTCACCTATGTTTGTACGTCTAGGTATAAGCGAGTTTAATTCAAAACTATAGAAAACTTTGAAGCCAAGCTTCATGGGCACATAGGGGTTTATCATTCTTACCGCCGAGACTATGAGGTCTATTTTCTCTTGATGGATTTCGTTTTGTTTTTTGCCTGTTACTACCTCATAGGTGAGCGTGCCTTTTTCAAACCCTCTGATCAAAACCGAGGTTACCACTGGGAAGTTTATCTGGTTCTTTATCTTTTCGTAGTATTTCGTGTCTCGTAGATATGCGGAGTTGTCAAGCAGAATGACGTCGTTTCCTAAATTCCTAAGCGTCAGGGCGGTGCGTAGCCCCCACTCTGTGGAGCCCCATACCACCACTTTAAGCCCTCTGGGGGGGTTTTGTAGGGTCTCCTCTGCGGGTTTCTGGGGCGCTTTGGAGCTATTGGGGAAGGTTATCGGCACATCGACGCCGCCTGTGGCGAGTATGAGGTGTTTATAACGAACTACGTATTTCGTGTCGCCGCTGTATATAAACATCCCATCGAAGAAGCCCTCTACGACGTCCAACTCCTTAGCCTTAGCCACGATAGACTTCACATCAACGTCTTCTGCAAACCTGGGGGCGTCTCCTAAGGTGTGGTGACCGCCGAGGAGACCGGTGTAGACTATCTTTGGCTCATAACCGTATCGTCTTAACTCCAATGCTGCTACGAGACCGCCTAGCCCGCCTCCAACTATTAACACGTCTGTATTGAGTTCAGCCTCTTTGGTTGCCTGAATGTTGCAGGAAATCGGCGAGGCGCAACTCACGGCATCGCCATGTTTACACTATTAAAATTGTGCGGCTAAACTCAGCGCTTTGGACCGCTATCACCGCTCAATGCATAGCTGTCATCACGCTTAATATTTTTATTATTCTGTTTTAAATGTGTGCGAAAGTATAGGTGCCGCAGTTAGGCAGTATCTTTTGGGAAATCTGTCGGCGTTAGATTGTTTAAGAAGACTAGGATTTATCGAGGCGGGAGAGCCAGCCAGCCGCGGCTACGTGCTCTATAAAGCTCTTAAAGTCGGGATAAACGTGGCGAGCTATATAAAGCGCTTAGACTGGAGAGAGTTTGAGGAGTTTATCAGCAACGTCTTTGCCGAATTTGGCTTCCACGTAGTGTCCAATTTGAGACTGGATTGCAACGGCGGAGTGGAGTTTGACGTGGTGGCGTGGAACAGGGAAATAGTTCTGGTAGTGGAGGCGAAAAAGTGGAAAGGCGGCGGAGGGAAGTGGGCTGAGGTGGCAGATAGACACCTAGAAAAGATTACTCGATGTCGCTCTAAACTACTGGCCTTTGCCCCTTCTGTAGCGCCGCTTGTAATAACCTCTACCGACACCGGGTTTGTTCATAGGGGTGTACCTGTGATTCCTGTCGAGAAAGTAGGGCACTTTCTCGCCTCTTTTCACAACATCAAGGATAAAATCACTATACTTACTTAAACACTCATCGCAGACGTATACATACACGTCCAGCGAGAGCTCCACTCGCAGTTTTGCGACGTTGTAGACAGTAAGGGGACGTGTGCAGAAAAAACAGTAGATCACGTCTCTCTCTCTGTCTTCTCCTCAGTTATAGAGAGGTCGGCGATCACCTTTGCCCGCCTCTGTGGAGTCAAAAGGGCCTCGACCATTGACGTAAGGAGAGCAACCCCAAAGAGGGGGAGTGATACGAATTTTGCGAAGTTACTAAGCACAACCACTACATTACCTCCTCCCACAACGTATACATACGGCAGAGGGATGCTATAAAGTAGCGCAAGGACGCCAATGATCTTGGGCAATTTTCCTACTTGTATCTTTGCAAAGTACTCAAGATATACGGTAACAGTTAGCAACGCTAAGGTGATTACTGTAGCAAGCCACTGAGGTATCTGTAGAAATCTCTCTACGAAGTCGCCCGCCGTGACCTCATACGTTTTCACCTCCACGTGGGTGGTGGCATAGAGAGGAGTTGCGAAAGGACCCACTGCAAGGATTAGAACAGCTAGTACAAGAGCGACTAGCGTTAGTGTCACAACGATACACAGCATGGACGTATTAAACATTGCTCTTAGACCTGTTGCCACGTGTTCAGAGGCGAGAAGTTTTCGTCATATGTCGCGACAGTCCTGGAGTCATCAACTTTATAAGATCTCCCATTTGGTCTTTATATGCTTAAATTAGATGAGATTTTAAAGAGACTAGAAGAG
Source organism: Pyrobaculum sp. (assembly GCA_022759345.1). Classification (GTDB taxonomy): domain Archaea; phylum Thermoproteota; class Thermoprotei; order Thermoproteales; family Thermoproteaceae; genus Pyrobaculum. The sequence goes on from JAEMPK010000110.1 coordinate 10,359, forward strand.
ATTGATAAAGTTGTGAAAAGCGTTGAAGAGGTTAAGACGGAGGTCTTATCAAACATAGAACAAATATCAAGGAGATACTCGGAGCAAATCGTAAAGAGAGTTGAGGAAATAGTTAACAATGCTGTGATAGAGTATAAGAGCAAGGCAATAGACGAGGCCAAGAGGGAGGCTGAGAAGATTGCTAGAGAAACAGAGGAGAGACGTCAAAAAATAGTGACGAGGTATCAAGAAAGACGAGAGGATCTTGTCCGTAAGGCTTTAGCTCTACTCAATTTATGAGCTCAGTTCTGAGACGACCCGCTCTTGGTCCCAGAGTAAGAGGACTCCGCATAAGAGAGCTCCCACGCGACAAGTTAATTTCATTAATCTACGCCAACACGCCTGACGAGTTTCTAAACATTCTAAAAACTACGCCGTACAGCGTAACTATAGACAGACTTACACGTGAAAATATAGAGGATTTGCGGAAAGGACTTGTAAAGATTTATCTAGAGCGTATAAAATCGCTGTTTTTAGGCGCCAGCGGCGACGCAAAGATGGTCATTATGGCGTCGCTTAAGTATTTTGAATATGAGAACATTAGGAACCTAGCAATCGCTGTCAAGGCTGGCAAAAATCCAGAGGATTTCATAATATGGGAGCCGCTTGAGTTCACCAGACGCCGCCACATCGTGGCCAGCCTTCTTGGCGTCAAAAGCGTAGAGGAGATAGGAGAGAGATTGAGGCAAATTGGACACCCAGCCTACAAAGCCTTCGAACTCGCCTCTAGATACGGCGAGGAGAAGATAAGCATATTCCTAGACCGTCAGTGGATCTACGACTTCTCCGTAACGGCTCCGACCAGTAAGGATAAATCTCTCCACGCCTTTGTAACAGAGCTTAAGGAATACTTCAACACATTAATAGCGGTAAGAGCAAGGATATGGGGTCTTACAGAAGAGCTCAACGAACTCGTCGTAGATAAACCTACGCCGCTGGTGATGTCGGCGGTAAGAGACCCTCCTGCAAAATTCCTAGAAAATGTAGGAAGCACACCATGGGGCAAGATACTGCTAGACTTAGTAGCCGAAGCGCCTACCTTGGAGAATATATCAATTGCGATGGATAATATATACTCAGCTTACGTAAAGAGACTTTCTGATATATACACAGTTAGATTTTCCGAGTTCTCTCTTGGAACTCTGGCGGCGCATCTAGAGTATATGCGTGCAGAAGTCATGACATTGATCAGAGCCGCTTCTCTACTTGTAGAAGGTGTACCTGCTGAAAAAAGAAGAAAAGTTTTTGAGCCGCTCACCCGCTAAAATTTGTTAACCGGTGAACAATATCAAGAAGCTAACCAGCAGACCATATATCGCAATAGCCTCGGCAAGTGCCAAGAATATCAGATACCAAATTCTCTCTTGAGGTCTCTCAACTAGTGCAGACATAGCTGCCGCACCTGCAAGCCCCACTCCTACACCTGCCCCAAGGCCTGCCAGACCTACTGCGAGACCTGCTGCCAGGTACTTGTCGGTAGCTACCTGTGCCATTGCCAACATAGCTGTTAGCGCAATTGTAAGCAGTGCTTTTGTGTTCATGGGCCTCTAACTTCTTAGGTTTTTAAATATTGACGTAACTCATCTATTTTTCTATCAATTGTTATTACTAAACCTTTTATATCTTCTTTTACATTATTCATGGCCTTTTCGATTTCTTTATCAATAAGCTCTTTAATAAGTACATTAAGGTCCCTCATGGACATAGAAGTGTTAGAACTCTCGGTTTTTAAATATGTGAGGTTATTATCTTCCTTCTGATGAATTCTTCTCTTTCGCCTTCCTCTAAAGCGAGGCGGATGTATTGTATATTGTCTCTTATACGGGGGATGACGACGTAATCTATTGCGTTTATCATACGTTGATACTCTCTCACTCTGTTAAGAAGCGTGTAGAACAACGTCTCTTTTTCGGCGAATTCTATGAGCTTTGCCAAAAGCTCACGCATTTTTACAAGCGCTACGTCTAGCTCGGCGGCTTCAGTAGCTATGCTGTAAGTAGGGTAGGTCACATAGTTACTAACCTCTAGACCTATGTGCGTCCCTCTGTTTACAAGTTCCACTTTTACCGTCTTTGGCGTAAGCTCCGCTATACTCTCGATCTTGTCTATGCCTGACTTAGCCACGGCGATCCTGAAGTTATCCGCCACATCTATAAATCCGTCGGCTATCTCGCGTCTAAGCCGCTCTAAGTCGGCCACCAAGGCTCTTATCCTTTGGATAGTAGAGTTCCGGGCGTCTTCAAGCGTCTTCTTCATACGCTGAAAGAGGGCAAGTTGCCTCCTCAGCCTAATCAGCTCCAGCCTCGAAGGAGGCGGCTTAAACGACATAGATGGCTTCACAGCCACATTTTTAAAGTATTGCGCGGACCCGGGCGTGAGGGAGACCTGGCGTCTCGTAAGAAGAGTGATTGAAGATGGGGACATTGTGCTTGAAGTCCTAGATGCCAGAGACCCCCTAGCCACTAAAAATGACGAGGTGGAAAAGCTAGCCGACAGGCTGGGCAAGAGACATCTCGTAGTCATCAATAAGGCTGACCTAGTGGATAGAGACGTCTTGGAGGCTTGGCGTGTCTATTTTGAGAAGTTAGGTAGACGCGTCGTGTACATAAGTGCGAAATACAGGCTGGGCACTAGAAAACTAGTAGCGGCAATAAGGTCGCTGGCGCCTAGAATACCCGCCGTCGTGGTCGTAGTTGGCTACCCCAACGTTGGGAAGTCTACAGTTATTAACTACCTCAAGGGCCGTCATGTTGCCTCTACAAGCCCAAAGCCGGGTTGGACCAAAGGCGAGCAGTTGGTACGGGCTAAGAGCTGGTTGCTGGTTCTTGACACGCCTGGGGTCGTCAAAACGGTCTCGACGGGAGACTTGGCGCTAGACGTCGTTAAGGGTTTGGTAGATCCAGGCACGGTAGACGACCCAGTTCCATATGCCTATAGTCTGCTTAAGAGAGTGCTTACGTACAACCCAAATGCTCTCAGAGAGAGCTACGGCATAGATTGCGACTTAGAACGCGCACTGGAGGAGATAGGCAAGGTTAAGAGAAGGCTTCTAAAGGGCGGAAGAGTAAACATCGACGAAGCGGCTCGGATGGTGTTGAAAGATTGGATTGTGGGTAAGTTGAAGTATGCGGCGCGGCCGCCTGAGAACCCTCACAGATAAATGAGTCGGGTGCGCGGAATTGACATCATGCCTCAGACCGTCCCCGTAACCCCTCATCAAGTGATAGTCTTTGTGTTTATATATCTCTTCTCTACATTAGTCTAGACGTAAGCTTACATAGTCGGTTTTGTTGTATTATACGTGATTCTTCAGATAGTTGAACAAGTGGCGCTGGCTATATTGATTCTTTTTGCCGTTGTGATTCTTGCGGCTATTCTCTCCTCGTCTATACGTATAATTCCTGAGTACCAGAGAGCTGTGAAGTTTAGACTCGGCCGGGTGGTAGGCGTGGTGGGGCCGGGTCTTGTGTTCATCATACCTATTATAGATACCATTATGAAATACGACCTCAGAGTTGAGGTGGTAGACGTGCCGGCTCAACGGGCGTTGACAAAAGACAACGTAGAGGTCACGATAGACGCCGCTATCTACTTAAGAGTGGTGGACGCCTTAAAAACGGCGTTGACGGTGAAGAACCACGTGCCGGCCGTCGCCACCTACGCAGCCTCTACGCTCCGCGACGTAGTGGGCATGGTGGACTTAGACACTTTGTTAACGCATCGAGACGAGATCGCCAAGAGGATAGCGTCTATTGTAGACGAACACGTGACGCCCTGGGGGGTTAAGGTGACTGCGGTAGCCATCAAGGACATAAAGCTCCCCGAGGTTCTGCTCCGCGCGATGGCGAGTCAGGCAGAGGCTGAGAGGGTGAGGCGCGCCAAGATCACGTTGGCCTCGGCTGAGTACGAAGCCAGCAAGATATACCTAGAGGCGGCGGAGAGGTATTCGCAGAACCCCACCGCGGTGCAGCTCAGAATGATAGACGCCCTTATTGAAATTGCGCGGGAGCACAACCTCATAATCGTCACCCCGCCAAGTATGGAATACGTGGCGGTGCCCTTGGCCCTGGCCAGGAGAGAAAAGAAAGAATGAGAATTTTCCTCTTCGTACTTCTACTGGTCTTTTTTTCTAGCGCCTACACGGTGACCACGGTGTACGTGGTCAAGATCGACGGCGTCGTAGGGCCTTATACTCTGTCGCAGTTGCAGAGAGCGGTGTCGCTGGCGGAGCAGAACAACGGGTTAGTTCTCTTGTTGCTCAACACCCCGGGTGGACTTGCAGACACGACGCTTCAGATGATGAAGGAGATAGGGAATTCGCCGGTGCCCGTGGTTGGCTTCGTATATCCAGACTACGGCTACGCCTGGTCTGCGGGGACGTATATACTCATGTCGACGCACATAGCGGCCATGGCTCCACATACGGTAATTGGGTCTTGTCAGCCTATTGCCGGCGGGGCGCCTATAAACCAGTCTAAGACGCTTAACGCGTTGATAGGCTACCTCGAGACTGTTGCCAAATCCTATGGACGCAACGGCACGTTTGCCAGACTATGCATAACTCAAAACGTCAATCTAGGCGCCGAGGAGGCCTTGAGGTACAGGGTGATAGACGTGGTGGCGGTGGACGTAGGCGACCTTTTGAAGAAAATAAACGGTAGCTCTGTAGTACTTAGAAATCAGAGGACAGAGCTTGTGATAGCCGGCGTCGTGTTGAGAAGCGTGGAGTCTACGTTTACCGAGACTTTGCAGATGTGGCTAAGCGACCCCGTGGTGTCTAGTATACTGTCTCTTCTAGCCTTCATCCTCTTTTTGGCGGCCTTTTTGACCGGTCATCCAGCCGCCGTAGTCGTTGCCATAATAATTCTAGTCATCTCTATGTTTACCTTCATGCCTACGGCGTGGCTTGGGGTCGCCTTGATAATACTCGGCGCGGTGTTGATAATGGCCGAGGTCTTGACGGGGATGTCTGCTCATGGAGTAGCGGCCGGCGTAGGGGCCGCTTTAGTTATTGGAGGCTTTTTGTCTAGTTTCCCAGTAAACATATTTAGCAATGAACTTATATACATAAGAGATTGGTGGCTTATTCAACTCGGTCTATATATAAACATAGCAGTGCTTTTGGGATTTCTTGGGTTTATGATATATAAAATAGTAATGGTACATAGACAAAGGCCACCGTCAGAATTCTTAACAAACCTCAAGGGCATGGAAGGCGTGGCAATAGACGACATAGGCCCCGACGCGCCAGGATTTGTAAAAGTATTTGGAGAGTATTGGAAGGCTGTGTCTGATGTCCCAATAAAGAAAGGATGCAGAGTGCGCGTTGTAGAAGCTTTAGGCGACACACTTAAAGTGGAACTTTTACATTGCTAATCTCACGCCGCCTATGTGTTGGCTAATCTAAACGGCATATAGCCGGTTCGTAGTAGGTGGATGGGAAAAGTGGTGACTCTAGTCTTGTTTCTGAACTTTCAGAAGTAGTTTTCCGATTCTGTGGAGGTTGCCTAGAAATATCATTGCTAGGCCTGCTATGACCAACTCAGGCTCGTTGCCGAGGACGCCCATCATCAACACGATCGCCCCGTATATAACAACCATATATATGAACACGTGAAGTCTTTCTCTGGTTTATTAAGCGTAACGTGTAAAAAAGAGGACGGCAGGTTAAAATACTCTTGTGCGTTAAAAATATGCTGATGACCTAAGGGTCTCCTGAACTGTGAAGAGAAGCTCCTGCTGAGGCCCTCTAAATAAAGTAATTGTAACTATTATAAACCTAGGGAGTAGTGTTGTTTCATGTATCTTCAACTTGTTGAGATCTCGTTGCTGGCTGTTGCCTTGGTTGCTTTGGTGTTGATAATCTTCTTTATATCTCGTAGAGGGGCCCCATCTCCTACTGAGATGGGAGTTAGGTACACGCCGGGCGAACAGGAGATTTTAAAACAACTTGGTGAACTAAAGGAGAGGGTGGACAAAATGATCCCGCCGTACGGGAGGGTGGGGTATATACCCTCTAGCATTGAGGAGTTGAAAGAGTTGCTCGGTTTCACATATGTCAAGCTTGGCGAAAGAGAAATAGGGGAAAGGCCCTCAGGTTTGGAAAAGGTTGAAGATCTAGATGTAGATTTTCTGCAGGCTAGGTTGGGAGATAACTACGTCTATGTGGTGAAAAGAGGCGAGAAAAAGCTAACTGCTGCTGGGAGCCAACATCTTGACTACCTCACTGTGCGTTTTCTTCTTGAGTTTTTAGATTACATCTAGCATACTCCGTAACTAAATCGCGTTCGTATACCTCGCCCATTGGTGAGGTTTCGCGGAAGATCTGTGCCTCGTATATATACAGCTTCGTTCGTCGATCAAGCCAGCAATCCCCTGGAAGCCAAGCCTTTATGCAGACGTGCATTAAAAACTCTTCAGAGCTCCAACACTCCTCCACAGGCACCTGTGGCAAGAGAAGACCTGCATACGGTCCTCTTCTGACCACCAAGCCGTGGCGTCCTATCTTTACTATTTCTGGGTATCTTCTAGGGTCTTCGGTGAGTTGTGTTAATGGACTTAATACACTTACTTCGAAAATCACCTGTTGGAGTTCCTCGACTCGTAGCGCGGGGAAGCGCGGGTCTTGGCAACAAGCTCCTATGGCGCTGTAGACGGTGGCATACAAAGTGTTTTTATACCCCTCAGGATAGCCTATACACCCCCTGAGTTCATATTTACCGCCTTTTGCTGTTTCTATTGTCGTAAATACGCCGTAGTTGTCGCTAAGCAATTTGGGGGGCGGATCGCTCGGTATTTCTATTGTTCCGGTCTTTAGGTAAGTCTCTACGACGCGTCGCGCCGTCTTGACGAGATATGTGCCTTCTTCCAAGGAGTAAGGCCTAAACATATGTGATTGGTGTGAAACAGATATTAATGGCTTGTCGTTGAGTCAATATGCCGCTCTGTGCTGTATGTGGCAAAGAAGTGAATTTTAAAAATGTGGCGTATATAAATGGTAATATATTTGTATGTAAAGATTGTTTTCCACAATATTACATAAAAAATATATGTAAAATAGTTGAAAGAAGATTAAGAGGCGAAAACCCTCTTGCTTGCAACTTCTGTACGTACAAGAAGCAATGCGATGCCTATATCTCAAAGACTCTAAAATCGTTAAGCTGATCGCCGTATCAATGCAAGGAAGAAACCAGGCGTGTTGTGTATGTGGGGAAGGAATCTTCTACACTCCGGACAGCCCCACCCAGGTGCGCCGATGGTTAACCCGGCATCCAGAGGCTCGGCCTTTGCCTTCCTTATGACCTCTTCGTTTTCTACGTAGGTGACGGTGCACGTGGAGTAGACGACGTAGGGTGCGAGCTTGAGGGCTGTTTTTAGGAACTGTAGCTGGTACTTAGCCAGCGTCTTTGCGGTTTCAAGCGTCGCTTTGTGATATAGCTTTGGGCGAACCCCGAGGTCTGTGCATGGAGGGTCTACGAGCGCCACGTGTGCTTTTAATCGTGGAAAGTCGCGGTCCAGATATCTGCTGTCGTGAAGCAGTATATCTACATGAGCTGTTAACCCAAGCCGCGTGATTTCGGAGTTCATTTTAGCTATCTTAGGGCGTGATCTGTCTACTGCTGTTACGCGGATTCCCATCTGGGCTAGGTGTGTGGTCTTGCCGCCTGGTGCCGCATTGAGGTCTATCGCAGTGGCGGCGTTAAGAAACCGCACGACGTGGCCGACGGCGATTGCAGGAAGGCTTTGGCTGTAGAACAGCCCATCTCTGTACTCCGGCAATTCTCTTATCTTCGGCGTCTTGTAAAGAGACTTCTCCACCTTTACGAACAAGCCTTGTCTTGTCTTCATGATTTCCTCGCTGTCGGACGCAGCGACGCCGTATGCGACCACCTTTCCATTGTCGGCAACTATGTTGACCTCTTCGCCTTTTTTTATCCGTTCGGTCTTTATTACGCCAGGTGCGTAGAGGTCGGCGCCTAACATGACGCTCTCAGCCGCCTTTTTGTCTACGACGACCTTCTTCTTTGCGTCTGGTATTTGGAAGGGGCCTTCTACGGGCGTCCACAGCGCGTCGTCGAAAAATTCGTCTCTGTAGATTGAGATGCCTCTTGAATTGAGACGCTTGAGAAGTTCTTGGGGTGTGGTTTTTGCCGTGTTTACTCTTATGTAGTAACGCGGCGGAGGTGTGGTGATTGAGCGGAATAACGCGTCTATTTCAGAGTCTGACAGATATTCGAGGAGGTGTCGGTAGAGTCCCTCGTCAATCTCAATGCCATAGAAATTCATCTATTTATTATCTTTGCAAGGAGTTCTTTTGCTCTTTCGGGGTCTTTTTTCACCAATTGCCATAGTTCGTCTTCAGATTTTAAGACGTAGCGGTAGGTCTTATTCTTCTTAGACTCAGGCGCCGTAGTTAGAAATCTGTGGCGGGAAAGCTTTTGGAGGAGCCGTGCAGCCTTCAATATGGCGCCGTGGTCTGTGCCTAGACCTGCTAGTTTCGCCAAGGATGTTGCCTTTATGCTGACTACGCGCCCTTTTGCATTAAGCAAGAGAACGATTAGAGCTTCTATAAGTCTTTTTTCGATATTTTCGAATTTCATTAGTGCCTGTTTTTACTATATTTAAAAACTTTGATACCTTTGTATAGTTTTTATCTTAGGGCTCTCTTTTTAAGTAATTATGCAGTTTAATCCCGATTTTTGCCGTATCAAGATTTTAGCAATCTACGTAAGTTCTTAGCAAGCGGCTGTGTTGCGACGCCTCTTTCTGTGATTATGCCTGTTATAAACTTCGGCGGCGTGACGTCAAAAACGGGGTTAAGCACAGCCACGTCTCTTAACGTGACATACACCCTCCCCTGTTCTGATCTCGCAGTACGGACCTCGTCTGGGTCTCTCTCTTCTATCTTGACGTCATCTACCTTACTCAGGGGGTCGATGGTGCTAGTCGGCGCCAGCACGTAAAACGGTATGCCGAATTCGTGGGCTAACACCGCCTCGTTGAGGGTGCCTATTTTGTTATACACATGGCCGTCGAGGAGTATGCGGTCTGCGCCCACCATGACTATGTTCACCAGCCGTCTGTACATCACAAATCCCACCGCAGTATCTGCGATAAGGGTCGTTGGCACTCCGTTGTGGATAAGTTCGTAAACCGTGAGTCTGGCGCCCTGTTGCCAAGGCCTAGTCTCTGGCGCAATAACCGATACACGTTTCCCCACTATGTTGGCTACGTAGATGGGTGCAGTGGCTGTGCCTAATCCCGTCCCCGTGGCCAAGCCTCCGGCGTTGCATATGGTGAGGACCACGTCGCCGTCCTCTAACATCTCGGCGCCGTAGAGACCCATTCTAATTTCTGCGTCGAGCTCCTCCTCGAATATCCTCTTTGCCTCCTCTTCTAACATGTCGGTGAGCTCTGCGGCGGAGGAAGTTTTTCCTGCGAGTTCCAGTGCTCTGTTGTACATACGATTAAGCGCCCAGAAGAGATTCACGGCCGTAGGCCTAGTCTTAGCGAGCACCTCCCTCGCTGAGGACAACGTAACTAACGCCTCTTCTATGGTCTTTGGCTTCTTCTCTTTTAAGGCGATCACCATGCCGAATGCAGCTGTGATTCCTATGGCAGGTGCGCCTCTGACGACCATGTCCCGTATAGCTTCTGCAACCTCAGCCACGGTCTTTGTCTCTATGTATCTTGTCTCAAACGGCAAAACTCTCTGGTCAAGTAACACAAGTCTGTCGCCCCTCCACTCTATGGGCCTTATCTTTGGCTTGAATCGGTGCCTTATCTCCTCCACAAGTTTCTCCATACTAGCACAGTTTTGAATGCCGTAAATATGTTGTCGTGATAGTATATAGGCGGTTGTCGGTGGGAAGTCTCTAGGCCTGTTTCTTCAGCTTCTCGCAGAGCTTTGGCAACAGTTTCGCGATTTTTACAGCTTGGAGTAAGGTGTCGAAGTTTCTCGCCTCTCGCGGTAGTTTGTTAAACAAAGTTTCACAGTTTATCTTTTCGCAGACGCAACTTACGTCTGGGCAGCTTTCAATAGCCTCTATCTCGTTTACCTGTAAGTTGGTTACTATGGTGGTTATGACGGCGAGTGACCTAACGAGGGCGTTTGTGAAGGCTGTGTACAAGTCGTCGACTGAAAGAAATATGTAGTCTGGCAACAGCACCACCTCAACGCCGAGTTCTTTGGCCAGCTCTCTAGCGCCCTCTTCTGCGTACCCTCGGGCTATCACAAGAGGCTTAGCCCCTATGAGCTTCGCGTTGATATAGGCCTGCCTAATGCCTGTGATATCGATTTTACCTGCCTTGACCTCGACCGCGTAGGTGTTTCCGTCTCCATCAACGGCCAGTATATCGACTTCGCCCACCTCCACGCCGTTTCGGTATATTCGATGCCGTGACGCCTTCGGAAACAGTCCAAGGGCTGGGAGTAGGTCTAATATGTAGCGCTCAAACCGAGCACCCATGAGGTTTTATGGGTGTCGTGTTTTAACTCTAACGCAAATCGCCCAGCGCATCTTAGGGAGAAGGTCTTGCCCCCTGGACGGGGTCAGCCCTGTGGGGAGATGTGTCTGGTTTTTAGTTTTTCGTCGATTTCTTCTAACGCCTTTGCCAGCGCCTCGACGAGGTTCGTATTCCGTAGTCTGACCAGCCTAGCGCGTCCTATACGCCTCTCTTCTACTATTCCATATCTAGAGAGGAACTTGAGATGGGCTACGAGCTGGCTGTAGTTGGTCTCCAGCCTCTTTGCGAGCTCTGTGGCGTTTACCTCGCCGGTCTTCCACAGAGCCAATATTATGCGTATCCGAAGCGGTGCGCCGAGCACCTCCTCTACAGTCATCTAAGCTCCTCTTTAATCATCTTAGTGAGGAGCAATTCAAGTGTCTCTAGAGGTTCTGTTCCTATGGATATCAATGTGGTGCGTCCCCGAACTCCTTCGCCTTTTTTGTTCTGTCGAGTCTCTATAATGCCTTTATCTCTTAAGTCGTTTAGATACGTCCATAATTGACTATGTACTCTCGGTTTTTCGCCGTATTCTTCACAAACGATTTTATAAACCTCCTCTGCGTCGCCGAAAGTCACATACGACATTCGTGAAGTCTTAAGAGCCCTTACGATGGCTAGTAGAAATAATTTTTCATGCAACGGCAAACCTGCAAGCACCTCTTCAGAAACGCCGAATAAGACCTCTTTTGATGACCGCCTGACATCCTCCGGGGTTATCTGTCTCCGACCGTTTTGTTGCGCCACATAGGCGGCTCTGTAGAGTATATCTATGGCGAGTCTGGCATCGCCTTTGTTTGTGTCTAATGGACCTTGGGCCCCTGTAATGTCAGCAATCATTTGAAGTACATCTTCGCCATAAGAGCCTTCTGCAAGCCCCGTCCTGGCCCTGTCAAGAAGTATATCAAAGATCTGGTCTTTAGTATAGGGAGCAAATCTGACGACTGACTTGCCCATAATTCCTCTAGTGGAAGGATCTAGGTTATTCAGGACTGTATCGTTGTGGCCTACTATGGCTAAGGCGATTCTAAACGTGCCGAGTTTATCAGATTCCTGTCCTAATCTGATAAACGTAGAGAGTATATCCGGCGCGAAGTTAAAAGCATCATCTAAGACTAGAAAAACATAGAGATCTCGCTCACGTAGATGTTCGACTAAAAGAGCTAGAAATTCATCTTTACTTAAGCCCCGTCTTGGAAACGGGATATTTAACGACCTAGCAACTTCTACAATAACAGCTGTGAAATTTCTATAAAGGAACCCATTTATATATACAAAGCGTGCTTTTGAATCATTTTGTCGCAACTCCCAGAGCTTACGTAGAGTTACGGTTTTGCCTGTGCCAGGTCTACCGAGAAGAGTCACTCTTGGATAATGATGCCCCGGATTTCGTAACCAACTACCTAAAATCATATCTAGTTGCTGTAGCTGTTGCTCTCTATGCGGAAGCCTAGGCGGCACATAACTCGGCGAGAACACAGCCTCGTCAACAATAATAGCCATGAAGACTTAAACAAAGCCATTATAAATACTTTCAGTCTACATAAAACTCTATACACATAAGTTCATCAAAAGTGTCAGCTAACTCTACGAATAAAAAAGAGCGTGCCAATCTTCATAACATGACAATTTTCACATACAGGATTTTCATAAAAAATATCATCAAAATAATATATTTCTCTTATTAAAACCCTAAAATATTTATAATTT
>JAEMPK010000059.1:0-1951 GCA_022759345.1 Pyrobaculum sp.
CTTCGGTAGTTGATCTAGGCGGAAGCTCATACCACAAACTCCAGCTCCTTATAACTCCCCTCTATGGCGTTTTGTATAGTTTCGTAGAAGTGACGACTGTCGAAATCTACGCCAGCTATGCCTGCAACAATGTTCACAACTCTGGCGTGGGATAAAGCGGCGTTCACCTCAAGGCCTAAGACACCGCCGAGCGGCGTGATATCTCTATCGTAGACTACTACCGTGCTGTATTGATCTAACTTAGTAATTTCCTCCGTTGGAAACGGCCTTATGAACCGCATCCTCATAAGGCCTACAGATACTCCGCGGGCTCTTAGAGAGTCTACGGCGTGCTTAGCGTCGCTACACCAGGCGCCTGCGCACACCACCACATGTTTAGCGTCGTCTGCTCTGTACCACTCTACGAGTCCTCCATAGCGCCTACCCACAAGCTTCCCATATTCCTCATCCGCTTTAATTATTATTTTTTTAGCTTCTTGTTGAGCTTCAAAGACCGTAGTTATTTTATGTTTTGCATGTATTTTATTGTCAGATGGCAAGTTGCCAAATGCAACCGGCTCTCCAGGACGGAGTAGCATAGGCACGTCGGGTCTACGTGGAGGTAGGAATTTATCAACTACTTCCTGCGGCGGTATCTCCACAGGCTCTGTGGAGTGGCTGAGTATAAACCCGTCTACGCCGACTGCCATGGGGAGGGCGGCGGATTCGGCTATCCTAAAGGCTTGTAGCGTCAAGTCAAAGGCTTCTTGCACCGTCTCGGCCATTGCTATGATCCAGCCGGCGTCTCTCAGCGTAAGAATATCGTTGTGTTCCACATGTATATTCCAGGGCGGACCTATGGTGCGCGTCACCACCGCCATCACCACCGGCGCCCTGCTGAGGGCGGTCCACCAAGTTGCTTCGTACATGTATAGGAGTCCATGGGAGGAGGTGGCTGTGAAGACTCTGGCCCCAGCCATGGCGGCGCCGTACACTACCGACATGGCTGAAAACTCGGATTCCACGTTGACAAAACGTGCGTTTAACTCACCCTTTTCTACAAACTCTGCCAACTTCTCTACGATCGATGTCTGCGGAGTAATGGGATAGGCGGCGATTACGTGTGGTTTTGCCATCTTTACTGCGTATGCAACTGCGTAGTTGCCTGTTAAGGCCGTTTTTTGAAGAGTAAACGCCTTCATTGCTCCTCTGGCACCATGTCAATTGCCTTTACTGGACACACCTCTGCACATATTCCACACCCTTTACAATAGGTATAGTCTATCTGTATTTTTTGCCCTTTCTCCCAGTCGATTACAGACTCAGGACAATACAACCAACATAATCCGCAGTCTATACATTTCTGGAGATTGGGAACTGGTCTGTAGGTACGCCAGGTGCCGGTCATGCCGGCTGACGCCGGCGCCGGTCTTGATAGGGGTAGCACGTTTTTTCTTCGTCTCTCATTTATATATCTTATAGTGGTATATAGAACCATACTACGTGAAGTCGATTGGTATAAAATACACCTGTATAAGAATACATGCTTACAGTCTATACCTAAACTAATTAGAAAAGGTTATAAACTTATATCGTCCAGAAATACCATGTACGAAGTGGTGTTTCTTGGAAGAGGCGGCCAAGGAGCTGTGACTGCGGCTCAGCTGTTAGCGTATGCCTCGTCGCTTGAGGGTAAGAAGGCGCAGGCAATGCCGGAGTTCGGCGCAGAGAGAAGAGGGGCAATTGTAAAGGCGTATCTAAGAATCGGCGAAACTCTTTTACACTCTTCGGTTAAGAAGGCTGATTACGTCGTGGTCCTAGACGGACGCATAGTCGAACAGATAGATGTCAAACAATACGGCAAGCCCGGCGCTGTTTATATAGTAAATACAAAGAACTCTTCCGATTGGTACATAGCTATAGACGCCACCTCTATCGCCTTGAGACATGGCCTAGTGGTCGCGGGGTGGCC
>JAEMPK010000059.1:2051-22386 GCA_022759345.1 Pyrobaculum sp.
CTATAGACGCCACCTCTATCGCCTTGAGACATGGCCTAGTGGTCGCGGGGTGGCCAGTTGTGAACTTGATCATGGCGGCTGCCTTTGCGGCAGTCAGCGGGCTAGTTTCGCTAGAAAGTATAGTAAAGGCCGTTCCTGAGTATGTACCAAAGAAATACGTAGAGGCGAACATCAAAGCAGTGGTTGAGGCTTATGAATCTATGAAGAAAATCCAGAACGTGTCAAGGCCACCTGCCTAGATCTATCGAATATATGTCAACATCAGGCTTCACCACACCTCTTGCGTCTATCACAATAGGCGTCTTCATGTAACTGATTATCTTGCTCGCCTCTAGGCGATACGCCGAGTGGTCCGTAGAAACTACGACGACGTCTGCGTCTTTTATGGCCGTCTCGAGGTCGTGGAGAAGAGCTACACCCCATCTAGTCAACTGTTGATCTTGCTTCACGAGATGATCGTGCACGACGATTTGGTCAGGCCTTATGCCAAATCTCAAGAGAGTGGAAACTATGCCGTAGGTTGGGCTCTCCCTTGTGTCGTCTACGTCGCCCCTAAAGGCGAGTCCCAATATGGCTATCTTCGCCGTAGAGGGGTTTACGCCATGTTTCAACATGGCGCGAAGCACCGCAAAGGCTACCTCCTCCGGTTGCCTCTCGTTGATCTGTCTAGCCAGACGCGTCAACGGCAAATCGACGCCGTACTTAGCCGCAACCCACATAAGGAAGTACGGATACACAGGAATGCAGTTTCCGCCTACGCCAGACCCCGGCTTGTGCACGTGGCTGTAGGGTTGACTGTTTGCCGCGTCGCGGACAGCTCTGAAGGATACACCCATGGCATTTGCCAACTTCGCCATCTCGTTGGCAAGGGCGATGTTGACGTCTCTATATACGCCTTCTAGAAGCTTCTCGAACTCAGCCTCCTTGACGTTTCTAAGCACAATGACGCCTCTCTTCGCCACTGCCTTGTAAAGCTCTGCCGCCTCCTGTGCGCTTTTGGGCCCTACTCCTGCGACCACCTTGGGGTAGTTCTCTTCTATGTCCTTGAGTGCATGTCCCACCATGATGCGCTCAGGGCTGTAGGCCAGGTAGAAATCCTCCTCGACGACGAGACTTGAGACGCCCTCAAGCACCGGTTTCACCACCTCTTCGGTGGTCCCAGGCGGCACGCTGGACTCCACGATGACGAGGTCTCCTCTCTTGAGACCTGCCCCTATGGCCTTGGCGGCTGAGGCTAAGGCCGAGAAGTCTACCTCTACCGCAGTTGGCGATTTTTTGAGGAATACGGGGACTGCCACGATTTTTACGTGGCTTCTTATAGAAGCCACCACTCCATCGGTGGTTGCGGAAAACCTCCCCGTCTTTACGGCAACGGAGAGAGTCTCAACGACGTCAGCTTCTAGGTAATCTACGACACCGCTGTTTAGCCTCTCCACCTTAATCGCGTCGATGTCAACGCCGATTACCTTAGCGCCGGCTCGCACCCATGCCGACGCCAGCGCAAGCCCAACGTAGCCTAGGCCGTATATAGAAACTGTGAGTTCACCTTTACGAAGTAGATCGGCAAGCACGGCCCCTTAACTCAATCTTTTTAAAAAATACACCTCCCGTAGCCGTGGAAGTGTACGTGGTGGGGTATGGTGGGTGGATCTCCCAGCCGCAACTAGGCTACACCTCGATTTTCGTAAAGACTGATATTAATTTACTTATAGACTCTGGAGAATGTACATATATCCGTATGGCGCAATGCGGCCTGCCTTGGCCACATGCCGTATTTGTAAGCCATCGACACGGAGACCACATCTTGGGAATCCCCACCCTTATGCTCATGGCGCGTAAACAAGGAAGAAGATTTAGCCTCATAGGCAGTAAGGAGGTGCTAGAGGCCGCTAGGTCTTTAGCAACCATAACCGGGATAGAAAACGCGCTACAATACGTAGAGTTCATGGAGGCACAACAAGAGATCGTCATCGGGGCGACAAAGTTGAGATTTACAAAAACTAGACACCCAGTCGAGACTCTGGCAGTGAGGGTAGAGCACGGGGGTCGTTGTCTAGTGTACAGTTCTGATACTGCGCCGTCAGACGACGTTATGGAGCTCGCCCGCGGTTGCGACTTACTGATTCACGAAGTTTCTGGGAACCCAGGCCAAGAGGAGGAGGCCCATAGACTAGGGCACAGCACGACGAGAGATGCGGTGGAGATAGCTAAAGGAGCAGGCGTGAAGATGTTAATGCCGCTACATTTCTACGTAGAACAGCCAGTGATGCCCCCGGGCGTCACCGTCGTCCTACCCACGCCCTGCGGCAAACTTGTGCTGTGAGGTGTCTTAAACTTGGCAAGCGCCGCGACCTCTTCGCATTCCCCTACCCCATAGCTATTTGGAGAGACCCGCCGCGTTCTGTAGAGATTCTAAAGGACGTCGTGAACGATTACCGCCTAGAGCGTATATACTCAGTAGGCGACGTCGTGACTAAAAATCTCTTAACACATGGCTTAATTCCCACATCTGTCGCCGTAGATGAGAAGACCCGCCGCGGCGTTCAGGTGGAGCAACTTGCGATATACGACAAAGTAGTAAGAGTCTACAATCCACCTGGCTACATTACGGAAGAGGCGTGGGCGGCGGTGGAGGAGGCCGTACGAGGACATATAATGATAAAGGTTGAGGGGGAGGAGGATATGTTGTCTCTTGCTTTCATAAAACTGGCCCCTCCGCGGTCAGTGGTGGTATATGGGCACTATCTCGGCGCCATGATTGCAATACCTGTAGATTGGTATAGAGACGAAATAGCTAAACTTTTTGATTACCTAGAAAAGTGTTGATTATGTATCGTATGGGTCGCATGCGTACATGGGCTCTAGTCATGTCCGTCGTGTTGTTCATAGCGATAGTAGCCTTGGTCATATACACGAAGCTCCCCGCGCCTTCCCCATCTCAGCAAGATCTGCCAATACCGCCTTGGGCCATTTCTTTTGGCGCCCCAACTGCCCCCATTACCTTAATTGAGTTCTACGACCTCAACTGCCCCTACTGTGCGATGGCGCAAGAACAGCTAGATCCTTTCTATAGACAACTTCTGGCAGAGGGCGCGTTGAGACTAGTTTTCGTAGATTTAATAGTGCATCCAGATGCCTTGATTGTTCACCAGTATCTACACTGTGCCTATAAACAGCTGGGAAACAAGACTTACGACCTCTTGACAGAACTCTATAAGGCTTATCTAAATGGAGGAGTTGAAAGTCAGCTTGAAATATTGCGGCAGTACAAATGTGCAGACGTGCCTACTAGAAACGATTTCGATAATGGAGCGAGGGCCTTGTTAACCGCTTTAGCTCAAAGAGGAGTTCCTATTAGACAAGTGGGCACGCCTACTTTTGTTATTATAAAAAACGGGACTATTAACGTTGTAGTGGGAGCAGATGTGGCTAGAGTGATCTCGCTTCTTAGTCGGTAGCAGGCGGTATAAGTCTCTCTCTTTCTTTTAGCAAGGCGACCGCCCTGGCTTGTTCAAGTAATCTTGCAGTTTCTATATAGCCGTGTTCGTAGAATAGGTTTATGAGTCTCGTCAATTCGTCGACTAGTGACGAATTTGGATTCATTGTATGGCTAAAGATAGCCATATATAAATCTTTCGTCCTTTAGCTATGTTGACTTCGTTAATTATAGAAGTCAGATAGCTGCCGCATCTTCACTCGTCGTTATTGGTCGGGTTCATCACTATATATACCAGCGTCCCTGGGTATAAATGTGAAGTATGATGTCGATGTTAGACGCCGGGTTATCAAAATCTTGCCTGAAAGAGAAGAGGATCTCTATTTTGTGTATTTGTTAATTGATAGAGGCGACGTGGTGAGGGGGTGGACTGTGCGGGAGTATAAGCCAGATGGAGTTAAGGAAGGGGAGAGAGTTAAAATGTACCTAGCCGTAAAGGTCGAGGCTGTAGAATATCACAAATTTCGTGGAAGTCTAAGAGTTAGAGGTCCCGTGGTTGAGGTGCAGACAGGCGTAGAGGGGGTGAAGGGCAAGAGACATACTTTCGATGTCGTGCCGGGAAGAGAGATAGAGATAGAAAAGACCGGAGACCATCCGCTTGACGGCGTTGCGGAGGTTCTTAACATGGCAAAGGTAACTCTACCTAGAATATTATTGATTTCTATAGACGACGAGGAGGCCGCCTTTGCGTATATAACAGCGCTTGGTGCAGAGATACTGCACGTGTTTCACAATATGCGAAAAGAGGGAGAGAATTTGCTTGAGGAATTCGTCGCCAAAGTCGGAAAGTATGCAGAGGAGTTTAGACAACGCTACAGACCAGACATAATCGTTTTGGCAGGTCCTGGAATGATAGTGGACTACGCTAGTAGATACGTGCAGGGAGAAAAGTCGCCCCAAAGCTCAGGCGGGCTCGCCGGCGTGTACGAATTCATGAGGCAAGGGCTATATGAGAAGTTGAAAGACGAAATGGGGATAGAGAGCTACCAAAGACTTTTACATAAACTTGCCACAAATAGAGATGCCGTCGCAATAGGACCTGAGGAAGTAGGTGCCGCAGCGTCCATCGGCCGTGTTGAGACATTATTAATACTTGACACGTATATCAAAGAATCTCCGGAAGATGCTTGGCGTCTCATCTCCCAAGTCTACAAGACAAAAGGAAGGATATTCATACTGCGGGAAGAGACAGAGGCAGGTGCAGGTCTTAAGGCTATGGGCAACATCGCCGCACTGCTGAGGTGGTGAACTTAGAAAAGAAACCCACAGAAAAAAGGGAGAAGTTATTGTTTGTCCTTACTTCTTCTTGCCTAGGAGTCTGTAGACTTTTATGCCGGTGTATGGGGATTTGGCGACGGCGAACAACATCGGCCCACGGGCAGTCTGCTTCTCCACCACCTCGTAGTTATCAGTCTCAAACGCCTGCTTCGCCTTAATATCGTAGAACTTTAGCTTCTGTTTCTTCGACATGGGCTAAAAGTACTTCTTGGTTTATAAAGTTTTTGTTTAATTTAGATACTGTATTTTTTTCTATGGTAATTTTTATAGAATAATTATTGAGCATACCGTGATTCTTCTTTTTGTTATTTATATAATTTTTCTCTTTTTATATATTCTATTTTCTTCTGTATCTTTTTACACTTCTTCCAGTCTATGTTGAAAAGAGTCCAATCCCCGCCGTTTTTAATTCTTAAATGACGATACTACCCTGCTTAATACGTGTATCGAAAAGTCGTGGCCTTGCTAGGCACAGGCGGCGTGGGGAAGACAACGTTTACGTATAGGGTGTTGGGGCTTTCTGAAGTGCCGGTGCTTACGTTGAAGCCCAGCTATTACAGAATATATGTCGGAGACCTAGAGATAGACTTAATAGATGTACCAGGTCAACGGGTTTTTGAGGTTGCCATAAGGTTTGCCTTGTTTAAAATTCCTGTCGTAGACAGATTGATATATATGTATGACGTTACGAGCTACGAGTCTTTATACGCTATTTCAGAGCTCCACTCAATTTTTGCAGATCGCGGCTCCAACGTCGCGAGGGAAATAGTTGTAGTGGGGAACAAAATGGACTTGGCCTCTGAGGCGGGATTTTTTGTAGAGGCCGATGAGATAGCTGAGGCGATAGGAGCTAGAGAGGTATACTACATATCTGCAGTCAGAGACCCGCCCGACGTGTTTGTAAAAATACTACTGGGAAATCTCCAATCGTCTTAACAATTCGGCGTAGAGCATCTCCCAGTTATCTCTGGTAAGCCAGAAAACTTCAAACCCTAGTCTTCTCGCCACTTCTATGTAGTTTCTATGCACCGTGGCTAGAACCCTTGGCGAGTTCTGTACAGCACTGTGGAGAACTTTGCCGAAGTTGAGACACTTAAACTCCATGGCGCCTATTTCATCGATAACCAGCAAATCGCATCTTGCGCCGCTTAGGATGTTGGTTAGAAAGTTACAGGCGTCAAGGTTCACGACATATTTCCCCACAGATGGTTGTCCTTCTCCAACACGGGCAAGAGGTACTCTTATGCCGGTGTGTATGTCTACTACGTCGAATCCAATACGTGAACCCCCCTGTCTCACCTCCACTGTCACGAAGCCGCAGATGGTAAATTTCGCCTTAGCTACCTCGACGACTTTGAGAACCAAAGTTGTCTTCCCCACGCCGGGCGCCCCAGAAACCCCCAACCTAGTCTCAGCCCTTTCACGCGACGTCATGAAATCGGCTTAGTCTAGCCTCATCATGTGCATATGCCTTTGTTTTAGGTTATAAAACTTCGCGACACTGTTAAGCTACCCTCCAGCGCTTTCTCGACAAGGTGTTTCACAAGTTTTTCAAACGGCGCAAAGGCCTCTCCCAACGCGTTTCGTAACTTACTGAGCGCGCCTCGTATCTCAGCCACTATGGTATCGACGTCGTCTCTTTCCATTTTTTCATCGCTATAATCGTCAGAGTACTGATACAAGACTCCAAGTGAACGGCCGAGTCTTTTTGTAGCATCTATTATGTCTCTCCTCCCCAATAAAAGAGTTGGCAAAACTAAAGAGGCTTCTATAAGAGGTGCCGTCTTGAACTCCGCCGCTCTTTTCTGGTCGCCATCTAGATCTAGGGCTTGTCCTACGGAAAGCCTCTGGGCCACCTCAGCTAGGTAGTCCACAATCTCTGGCCCCAGTCGTACAGCGCGTTTTATAGACTCCGCAATAAGCCAGTCGCTGGCTACTATAGGCATTCCATCTCCGTACAACGCACGGGGAGTCTTGACTCCTCTTCTTTCATCGTGCATATCCATTACGTCATCTTGAAGCAGAGACACTATGTGTAATAACTCTACGATAGTCGCCGCCTGGAGTATTTTAGGATCTATTAGAGATCTCCTGTCTATGCTATAGGAGAAGGTTAAAAGAAGTAGCGGTCTGAGGAGTTTGCCTGGAGTCTCTATGTAGTGACGTACAGCACTACGCAGAGACTGCGGCTCTATGTCTCTGCCCACGTCATTTAAATAAGCCCTAACCTGCTCCAAGGCGAGTAAAACCTCTCGCGGGACTATTGACACGTTGGTAAAAAATGACGGGATTTATTTATCTATGTTAGCGGCACCTACTTCGCTTTGTAACGTCCCTCCGCAGTCTTCTCGACTTTGCCCTCTCTTATGAGTCTTGTCAATTGAGCCTTGACGATTGCCGCCTTCTCTATGCCTAACATTTTTGCAATTTCCTCTGCAGTGAACTCTTTACCTTTATTCTGTGTTAAGAATTCGTATATTTTAGTCTTCACGCCAGACGGCATAAATAAAATTAAAGTCTTAGATATTTAAAGATTAAAACCGCGTAACGACGCCAACTTTTAATAACCATGTTATATAACGCGTCATGGTAAGACTAGCGCTGGTGGTGGCCGAGTTCAATTACGACATTACTCAGTTGATGTTGCAAAAGGCGATTGATCACGCGAAGTTCTTAGGTGCGGAGGTGGTCTACGTGGTTAAGGTGCCGGGCGTCTACGACATCCCCGCGGTGCTGAAGGACTTGGTTGCCAAGGAGGAGGTTGACGCAGTGGCGACGCTTGGAGCCGTAATACAAGGCGCTACGAAACATGATGAGGTCGTCGCACAGCACGCCGCGAGGAAGATCATGGACATAAGCGTTGAGTCTGGCAAACCTATTACTCTCGGCATTATTGGGCCGGGCGCTAACCGCTTGCAGGCGCTGGAGAGAGTGGAGGAGTACGCAAGACGCGCAGTCGAAGCCGCCGTTAAGCTGGCTAGAAGAAAGAAGTTGTTAAAAGAGGCGAAATACGCCGGCTCTACGGTCTATGTTGAGTAGACAGGCGTCACCCATCTCAGATACTTTTCAACCTCGCCTCTGACCACTTTTGCGTAGAGTTCTGCCAACTTCTTTGTCACTGGGCCAGGCTTTCCGTTGCCGATGGTTCTTCCGTCTATCTCAACTACAGGCGTGATCTCGGCGGCGGTACCTACAAGAAACACCTCATCAGCTATATAGATCTCCTCTCTGGCTATAGGTCTCTCCTCCACATACATGCCCTCGTCTGTAGCCAGCTTGATGACGGTGTCTCTGGTGATTCCTTCAAGTATGGAGGCATAAGTCGGCGGAGTGTAGATTTTGCCTTTTCTCACGACGAACACGTTCTCTCCAGAGCCCTCTGCTATGTATCCGTTGGCATCCATTAAAATAGCCTCGTCAAATCCCTTGTTCCTTGCCTCAACTAGGGCGAGTACCGAGTTTACGTATATGCCCCCTATTTTGGCCATGACGGGCAACATGGTGTTGCTAACTCTACGCCAACTCACTACGGCGGCTCTTATGCCCTCAGGCGGGAGGTATTTACCAAATGGGAAGGCTATCACAGCAAGCGATACCTCCAGCATCCGCACATCTAACGTCACAGTAGGTGTAGATACGAACATTATGGGTCTGATATATACGTCTTCTCTAAAGCTGTTTGCCCTCAGCGTTTCGATTATTGCCCTCCGCACCTCGTCGGCTGTGTAAGGGACTTTGACGCCGAGTATCTTAGCAGAGCGGAACATCCGATCTACGTGGTCGTCCAGCCTAAAGATGAGCAGATCCTTTCCTGTCCAATACGCCCTTATGCCCTCGAAGATAGAAGTGCCGTAGTGCAAGGCGTGGGTCAACACATGGATCTTTGCGTCCTCCCACTTGACGACGCGGCCGTCTAGCCAGACGTAGTTAGCTGAGAATTTCATGTCCCAAACAACAACTTTCTCATCTCTATGCCTACTTGCTCAATGGGATGAGACCGGGCGAGCTCCATGAGTCTCTTTAGGTTTGGCGCCCCTTTAGAGTACTCCTCTACCCACTCCTTGGCGAACTCGCCGCTTTTGACCCTAAGCGCCGCGTTTTTCATCTTGGCCTTAACTTCCTCGTCGATGACCTTGGGGCCGACGGTGAGGCCGCCGTATTTAGCCGTGTCTGAGACGCCGTTTAACATGCCGTAGATCCCGCTCCGCCAGATCAAATCCATTATAAGCTTAGCCTCGTTAAGCACCTCGAAGTACGCGACTTCGGGCTGGTAGCCCATCTCCACAAGCACCTCAAACCCCTTCTTGATGAGTTCCATGAGGCCGCCCACCAACACGATCTGTTCACCTATTAGATCCGTCTCCGTCTCCTCGGCGAAGGTCGTCTCGATAACTCCGGCGCGCGTGGCGCCTATGCCCTTCGCAATGGCAAGAGCCCTCTTCAAAGCGGAGCCGCTGTAGTCTTGATGCACCGCCACCAGCGCGGGGACCCCCCTACCTGCGAGGAACTCCTCTCGCACGGCTCTGCCGGGCGCCTTAGGCGCCACCATCACCACGTCTACATACCTCGGCGGCTTGATTAAGCCGTAGTGTATGTTAAAGCCGTGGGCGAAGTCCACCACGGCGCCTTCCTTTAGAAACGGCCCTATCTGCGTCTCCCACACCTTGGGCTGTTCCATGTCTGGGATAAGCACCATTACCACATCTGCACGTTTAACCGCTTCGCTTATTTCATAAACCTCAAAGCCCTCCGACGCCGCGACCTCCCACGACTTGCCGCCTCTTCTTAGGCCTACTACAACCTTTAACCCGCTGTCTCGCAGGTTCAACGCCTGGGCTCTTCCTTGTATGCCGTACCCGATTACCGCTATAGTTTTTCCTCTTAACTCCTCTAGAGATGCGTCCTTATCTGTGTAGATCCTCGGCATGACTATATACTTCTAGTAGTTTATATCAATATTTCCCTCGTCGATTTTCAACACCTCTGGTAGCTTGTCCAGCTTTGAGACTAACCACTGCACCTCATCGTGGGGTCCTTCAACCTTCATGTGTACTCTATATAGGGAGTCCTCAGATGTGACAGCCATATCCACAAGTTGCACCTTAGCTCTACGCGTAACAGCAATTACGCGCCCCAAGGCGTCTAGAGATTTTGGCGTGACTATACTAATCCTCCTCATAGGTCAGCTTCACCTCCATGCCCTCCGGCAGTATTGCAGACGTCAACCAGTCGCCAGGCTTCACCCATGGCAACACTATGTCACTTTCGCTGTCTATGGTCAGATCCACTATGAGAGGCTCGTTGTTTCTTAAGGCTCTGGCCACGGCGCTTTCTAGCTGAGCGTAATTCTCAGGCTTCACCGCGTCTATGTTGTATGCCTCGGCGATCTTCAGAAAATCAGGCATTTTGCTGAACTCCGTTGCGATAATTCTTCTTTGATACATGTAAATCTGCCATTGCTTAACTAGCTGTAGAGCTCTGTTGTCGAAGATCACTACGACGATGGGGAGGTCGTATTCTCTGACTAATGCGAGGTTGTTCATAGTCATCTGGAAGGACCCATCGCCGTCTATGCACAGCACGGGTCTATCCCTCGCGGCGAGTTTTGCGCCCAGAGCCGCAGGGACGCCGAAGCCCATAGTGCCGAGTCCAGCGGACGTTATGTAGGACCCCGGCTCGTAGACCTCCCAGGCGATTTCTGTCCACATCTGATGCGAGCCTACGCCTGTCGTCAAGATGGTATTTCTAGGGGCTGCCCTTCTTAAGACTTTTAACGCCCTCCAGGGGTGGAAGCCAGAAGTGGAGTCTGCCACATTGCTCATGGCCTCCTCGTATTTCTTGCGAATCTCCAACAGCCAAGCGACAAACTTCTGGTTGCTTACAGCCGCCGCATCCAATAGATTTATGATTTTCCTTAAGGCTTCTTTCGCGTCGCCCACTATGCCCACTGTGGGCTTCACGTTCTTCCCGATCTCGCTTTTGTCCACGTCTATGTGGATGAGTTTAACACGGCCGCTTCTTACAGCCTCTTGCAACTCCTTGAAGCGTCCCCACGTCCTGTCGCTGAACCTAGTCCCGACGGCTAGTATTACGTCGGCGTTTGCCAACGCGGCGTCTGCCTCAGCCCTACCATGCATTCCGGCGGGTCCCATGTAGAGCGGGAAATCGTGCGGAACCGCGGCTTTGCCGGGCAACGTAGAGACTATAGGAACGTAGAGCATTTTCGAGAGCTCTAAAACTTCAGGCGTAGCTCCAGACCAAAGAACGCCGCCTCCTACGAGAATGACTGGCCGTCTAGCCTCAGCTAGATACTTCACGGCTATCCTAACCTTGTCCTCATCTACGGGTGGGGGGATGAACTTCTCCATATTCACTACTATTCGTTCTTCATGTGAAGGCGCCGGGCTTGCCTGAATATCTCTTGGCAAGTCTATGACTGTAGGTCCGGGTCTCCCCACCATGGAGATCTCATAGGCGGCCTTGAAGGCGGCAGTTGCTTCAGCTGGTTTTCGGACTTGATATACAAATTTCGTTATTGGAGTGACTATGCCCGGTATATCAGTTTCCTGAAATCCATCTCTGCCGAAGATAGTAGTTGCCACTTGTCCCGTTATCGCCACAAGAGGAACCGAGTCCATATACGCATCGGCGAGTCCAGTTACTAGGTTAGCGGCACCGGGTCCGCTGGTGACGGCGACAACCGCCGGCCGCCTCGCCACTCTTGCGTATCCTTCAGCTGCGTGAATGGCGCCTTGTTCGTGGCGGAACAGCACCGGTTCAATGTCCTGGTTATATAATGCATCATAAAGCGTCATTATAGAGCCACCTGGAATACCCAACACGTGTTTGATTCCGTAACTCCTAAAGACTTCTACCAGTTTGTCTACCACTCGTTTTGAATCTCCTGTGTAAGCCCCGAAACTACCCCCGACATTGAGAAGCAAGAAACACTGACCTATTTAAACATTGAACCATCTATATAGAGTTTATAGTTCGTGCGGCAAGCTTCACAACTTCTCGGACGTTGGGATAAGTCTCTACGTTGTCTATCTCCGACACATCTATCCACACACCCTCTTTTAAATAGCCGCCTATTTCACGGACTAAATAAACAAGGTCGAAGTGTATATGCACGTCGTCGGGGTACTTTACAACTTCTTCAAGTACAACTAGGGGGAGTGGTCTCTCGACGACGTTCTCGTCGCTTATCCCATGCATAGGTCCTATGGGCTCGACGCGGAGACCAGTCTCTTCCTCAAACTCTCTAATCACAGCCTCCACAGGCGTCTCGTCTTTCTCCACGTGGCCGCCTGGATAAAGATACACGCCCAGTTTTTTATGCCGTATCAATAAGACCTTTCCCTCCTTCAGCAGTACCCCGCTTGCCACAATGCATTTTCTAACCATGACACTTTTGGAGACAACTTTTTAAATAGGTCTCCCGTCACGGTTGGTGTTCAGTAAGATAAAACTAGGCGTTGAGGAGTGGAAAAAGCTAGAGGCAGATCTAGTAAGGGTATCCTCCGGCGAGCCTCTTGAGATAGTCATCAACTTAACTCTGGTCGATACTCAAGGAGAAAGCGAAGAGGTAGAGGAGGAAGAGGAACATCACCACCACGAGCATCACGTATCCGCTGAAAACGAGTTCACAAGAGAAGTCGCTGGGATAATTGACTACATAGCCCACACTTACAACGTTCATGTTCATCCACATCTCCACAGCCACCATGGAAGTGTTATGTTTGCAGTAAAGGGGACCCCCCAGGAGCTTATCAAGGCGCTAAAGGACACTATTGAATACACAAAGCTCAACTGCGAGAAATGCGTTCTTCACACAGTAGATGGCGAGTTTCATCTAGGTGAAGACTTAGCTGGTATATACTTCGGCGATGCCTATAAAATAACTGTGATTTTACCGGCTGAGGACGGACGTCGTCTTAAAGTGCACGAAGTTCACTTCTAAGTTTTTCTAGTATACACTTAATAATTTCCCTATTCCCCCCTTCTAGCTTTTCCAAATCCTCTAAAGTGACGTGGGGGAACCCCTCTATCCAGACGTATCTATGGATAAACGTGGGGTCGTCTATGGTCCACACACACTTTTTTTCATCCACGTGGTCTATGTCGCTGATGTGTATCACCACGTCGCATTCACAGAGAGTGGGACAGCCAACAATTTTTGCAAAGGTAGAGGGGCCTCTCAATAGAGGTATTCCTTTTTCATAAAGTCTCCAATAGAGATCGCACATGTCCGCTGTCGTCTTGGGGATTTATATCATCTAAGAATATGTACAAGTCTTCCAGCTTAATTCTGCGTCTCCGCAATTTCCTCGCGTCAATTCTCACCAGCTCAGGAACAAGTGTATCGTCTAGTTTTCTGATATAGATCCTCACAACGAATTATGATTTTTAAGAGGTGCTTAAGTACACCTCGTCTCCAGGGGCCGTGGGTAGATAGATGTTGTCGTATCCCGTCTGTGCCAATCGATGTATCAACGACGAAGCAGAGAGGGGGTCTGTGTGTACAAAGATTATCTTGGTGGTCGGCGGAAACCTCTTTACAAAATTCTCAATTTCTTTTCTACCCGCGTGTGCGCTGAAGTCAAACCATTCAAGTCTAGCCTCTACCCGCACCGTGGTGCCATCCACCACGGCGTATCCCTTACTGAGTATCTCAAAGCCGGGCGTGTTGGGAGCCTGAAAAGATGGGAGAAATATGCCGTTTTTCCTATTGGCGGCGATTCTCTTAAAGTAATAAAGAGCAGCGCCGCCTTTCAACATGCCAGCCGGCGTGATGATTATAGAGGGCTCATCCATCACCCCCTTCCTGACGTAGGTGCTCGGCACCTCTATGGAGATATCCAACGCCTTTCTGTAGAGAGCAGGGTCTCTCAGCAAGTGGGGGTATCTCCCCACGATCTGGTTTATCTGCCTCGCAAGTCCATCGACATAAATCGGATAGCCCTCTACGCCGTGTTTCACCAACGTCAACAAAATTTCTTGTGCTCTACCTAACGCGAACGATGGTATTAACACACTCCCGCCTTGTTCCAATACTTCTTTTACCGACTGCACAAATTCTCTTTCAAGTTTCTCGCGCGGTGGGTGATCCGTAGATGCATATGTTGCTTCCATAATCACCACGTCGGGGCTCCTAGGTAGGTTATAGACATCTGCGCCTCTAAGCAGATTGGTATCGGTGGTGTTGAAATCTCCCGTAAAGACCACGGTGTATCCTTCAATCTCAAGTACTCCCATAGCACTACCTGGTATATGCCCGGCGTTATACACGGTTAAGACGGCATCTCTGCCGATCTCCACGGGTTCTCCGTACGTAAGAGGTATGGCGCTCGACATGGTTTCTCTAACCTCCTCTTGAGTGTAAGGTAGGTAGTAGCCAGACAACTTAATGGCGTCGGTATACATCAAGTCGCTGAGTTCCATAGTGAGCGGAGTGGCATAAAGTGGCGTCTTGACAGACACGTAGAGAGAGGGAAGCGCGCCGCTGTGGTCTAGATGGGCATGGCTAAGGAATGTCGCCGTCAAATCCTTAGGACGCACATGTAGAGGAAACACAGGCCTATCATGCTCATCGAAAGACACTCCATAATCTAACAACACGCCGTTTGAGGCTGTTCTGATGAAAACTGCAAGCCTACCCACCTCACCGGCGCCTCCAAGAAACTTCAAACGCACATCGAACACGACCAGCGGGATAAAAAATATTTTTCACCGCCATATATAGACCCATGGAGGAAATCAAGAGGCATATAGAGAGACTCATAGAAATAAACACGCGCATCTTAAGAGAACTCGAAGAACTGAATAAAGCATTGACAAGAAGTGATAGACGCATAAACACTCGTTAAAAACGCGGAAAAATATCCACAGAACAGACGGCGCATGCCACACTGGCCAGTGGTAGTTATCGAGTTAAGCTTAAAAGATGATGAATAGAAGAGAGATGTCTGCAAAGCCGGGCCTATTTTGACAGCTCTTACCTCTATAAATAGCGCATCCCTCGGGGTCCATGCCAAAAGACAGCGAATAACTATTGGGCGACAGCAACGCCTTCGTTGTTCTATGTGCAAAAATTTTAAAATAGTCCACCTCAACGCGCCCTATGCCGTTTACTACGTCTAAGCAACCTAGGAAACAGAGGTTAAGTCTCTACAATGCACCTCTGCATCTAAGGCATAAGCTTCTAAATGCCAAGCTGTCGCCTGAACTTCAGAAGAAGCTGGGGGTAAAGCGACTTCCTGTAAGACGCGGAGACACCGTATTAATAATGAGAGGTGACTTCAAGGGCGTTACGGGGAAAGTGGTCAAGGTAGACCTTAAACGGGTGAGAATATACGTCGAAGGCGCCACCCGCACTAACAGCAAAGGCCAGACAGTATACTATCCGATCCATCCATCTAAAGTCGTCATAGTAGACGTAGACATGACAGATAAGATGAGACAAAAAATAATAGAAAGAAGAAAGAGGTAGAACTATGGTGCACCTACGCAGAAGTCTTGCCCCATACTGGTGGCCTATACCACGGAAAGAGGGAGGTGTCTGGGTCATAAGACCTTCTCCAGGCCCGCATAGTCTTGCCTATTCTCTGCCGCTGGCCTTGGTTATAAGAGATGTGTTAAAATACGCCAAGACGATGCGTGAGGCCAGATACATAATAAGCAGAGGCTATGTAAAAATAGATGGAGTCGTAAGGCGAGATTACAAATTCCCCGTGGGACTAATGGATGTGATAGAAATCGTGCCCACCGGAGAAGTCTACCGCGTGGTTCCAGACAAAGATAGATACTACGCACTATTGCCAATACCCACGCAAGAGGCCTCTCTAAAATTACTGAGAGTGGAGGGCAAAACCTCGGTAAAAGGCGGAAGACTTCAGTTACATTTCCACGACGGGAGGAATCTGATAGTGCCTCAAGACGTGGGTCGGCAGATCAAGACCTTTGATACAATTCTCTATGATATCCCCAATAAAACAATAAAGACTCACATCCCGCTGAAGTTAGGAAACAGCGTAGTAGTTACACACGGCAGCAACGTCGGCTTCTCTGGTCAGTTGTACGAAGTTGTGTGGACGCTTAAAAGACGACAGTCCGTTGTGGCTATAAAGAGAGGCGATGAAGAAAGAAGAACAATTCTAAACTACGTGATGGCGGTGGGGATAGAGGCGCCGGTTATAAAAATAACTCCCTAATCCGCCGGGGGCCTCTCCTCGGCATACGCCTCTGTCATCTTCTTCGACAACAATCTCTCTTCGGCTTTCCAAAAGACCTCTCCATAGTAATCTAACGCTTTGCCGATATCGCCGATGCTAATGGCTATAGGCTCGTATATCCTTACTACGTCCCCCTCCACGACCCATCCCTCTACGATACCTCCCATAGCCCAGTCGTACTTTGCATTTATCACATACCGCCTCTCAAAGGCTGGACTCCGTACCTTTATGTAAACAGTCGCTATGCCAAATTCTGTAAAGAATCTTGAGACGACTTCTCTATACTTCTCACCAGCACGAGGAGAAGGAACCCTCTCAAGGTGTATTACATCATCACGCCGTAGATCCTCCTCCAGTTGCTGAAGAAGTCTAGAGACCGGTTGACCTGTCCTCTCGATTTTCATGATCTGCCTCACTTGCCCAGTTTTTATTTATTGAAGCCTAAAGGAATCCGCATCACGACATGCGCGGCGTCAGCTGTGTCTTATCGACATAGAGACTCTTACTAATAAAGCCAGCACGCCACATAGTGACCCCTCTTCACCTCCTTAAGAGGCGGCTCCTCTTTTTCGCATTTGCCCTTTATGACATAGGGACACCTAGGATGAAAACGACAACCAGACGGCGGGTTTATGAGACTTGGCGGCTCGCCTGGCGGAACCTTCCTAATTTTAAATCTGTTGGCGGGGTCTGGGTCTGGCAACGCCTCTATAAGCGCCTGGGTATACGGATGCAACGGATTTTTTATCACGTCTCTGAAAGGCCCGTACTCTACCATCTTTCCTGCATACATAACTAAAATCTTATCTGCGATATACTTCGCCGTCGCTATATCATGCGTTATGTACATCATAGTGATGCCGTATTTAGACTGTAGAGAACGCATAAGCGAAAGTATTTCAGCCCGAATAGAGACGTCAAGCATAGAAACAGGCTCGTCGGCAACGACGAACTTGGGCCTCGTTATGAGAGCCCTGGCGATTCCTACACGTTGTCTCTGACCTCCGCTTAACATGTGTGGATATTTTTTAAGAAAGTCCTCAGGCGGCACAAGCCTAACTTCCTCCAGCGCCTTGACAACCAGTTCAGCTCTCTCCTTAGGCGGAACTCCTCTAAGTATAAGAGGCTCTTCTAATATGTACTGCACCGTGTGATATGGGTTCAAAGAGCTAAAGGGGTCTTGAAACACCATGGCTGTGGAGAATCTATACCATCTGAGCTCCGACTCGGGTATATTAGTTATATCTCTCCCCTCAAATACTATCTTGCCTGATGTAGGCTTAACTAATCTCAAGATCGTTCTTCCCAGCGTAGTCTTCCCCGAGCCGGATTCCCCTATGACGGCAAGCACCTCTCCCTTTTCTAATGTAAAGCTAATGCCGTCGACAGCCTTTACATACTTAACAGGACTGAAAAGACCCTTCTTCACCGGGAACCACGTCCTTAAATCTCGTACCTCTAACAGCGTCATATCAATACAGCCAACAAGCCACCTCGCTCCCCTCTACTTGTTTTGTCGGCGGCTCCTCTTTTTCGCATTTGCCCTTTATGACATAGGGACACCTAGGATGAAAACGACAACCAGACGGCGGGTTTATGAGACTAGGTACATCTCCAGGGATGTACTCAATAGTTTTTTCTTCACGTAAGGTTGGCATCGCGGCGAGGAGCTTCTGGGAGTAGGGGTGTTTCGGCTTTCTGAAGAAGACGTCTGCTGGCGCAACTTCCACGAGCTTGCCTGCATACATTACTCCAATCTTGTCCGCAATTTCGGAAGCCAGCGCTATGTCGTGCGTAATAAGTATGTAAGATAGGTCGAACTTAGCCTTAAGCTCCTTTAATAGGTTCATTATATTTGCCTGCGTGATTACATCAAGCGCAGATGTAGGCTCGTCGAGGATTACGAGCTTAGGCCTCATCATGATTGCCATGGCTATAACTACTCTTTGCTTCATCCCCCCAGATAGCTCAAAGGGGTACCTCATCAAGACGTCGCTTGCGAGACCTACAGAGCGTAGAGCCTCCTCGGCTATTTTCACCGCCTCAGCCTTCGAAAGACCTAGATGCAACACGAGAGGTTCAATCATCTGGTCTTGCACCCTAAGTATGGGATTCAAGGCGTTCATAGAGGCTTGAAAAACCATCGATATTTTCTTCCACCGTATCTTCTTCCTGATCTCATCCTCGTTCATCTTCGCCAGATCAACGACGCCTAACTCTTCGTCGTAAAACAAGATTTCGCCGCTCGTCTCAGCCACATTCCGCGGCAAAAGCCTAATTATCGTGAACGCAAGAGAGCTTTTACCGCTTCCGCTCTCACCCACGAGAGCCATAGCCTCCCCCTTGTCGAGTTTAAAGGATATACCATCAACCGCTTTTACGGCACCTCTAGCTGTGCTGTAGTACATCTTTACATTGCGTAGCTCTAGCAAAGGAGGCATAGACCACTCTAAATAACACTATATATATTTACCTCTTCATCCGGCTATGGTAATCTCAATAGCAGGTAACCCAACTGTAGACATAATATACACGTCAAGTGGAGTCATTAAGAGATATGGCGGCTCGATTCTTTACATCTCTTTCGCACTCGGCGCATTTGGCGTAAGAGCAAAAGCGGTGGGGGTAGCCTCGAGAGAGGTCTTAGACGACATGACCCGTCTCCTAAGCGAGATGGGAGCCGAGCCTCAGCTGGAAGAGGCAGAGGAGACAACCACCTTTGAGCTAGACTACCGAACTAAGCCAAGGACTGTAAAACTTGTGAAGAAGCCGGCCAAGGGGATAAGAAGGGTAGAAGGGGACGTAGTGGTACTCGCGCCGGTCTACGACGAGCTTAAAGACACGGAGGTAAAGGCTACGAGGATAGTAGCCGACCTGCAGGGATATCTACGGGCGCGTCTGCCGTTGCCAAAGGCGGACTTAGTTCATTTTTCCTACGACGATATTCAGCTCTCCGAGAAAGAACTTGTAGAGTTTGCAAAAAGGTGGCCCGCCGTGGTGTATACGCTTGGTGAAGACGGCGCCTATGTCGTACACCGCGGGAAGATCCACCGCCTAAATAGCGCAAGGATACAGACAGAGGATGCCACAGGGAGCGGCGACGTGTTTCTTGCAGTTTTAGTATATTTCCACTTCTTAAAGGAGTACGATTTAGTCTCTGCTACATGTGAAGCCAGCAAATACGTGGCTGGATTCTTAGCTGAAAGAGTGGTTTCAAGACGCGACTTCGACTGTGTTATACGAGCTGTTCCAGCATAGCTATTCTCCGTAGTATATCTGTCCTAGTCACTATGCCCTCTAACTTCTCCTCAGAATTAACAACTAATAGCCTTCCAATGCCGCTGGAAATCATTAACCTGATTGCCTCATGAATGTCTTCCTCCTCGTGGATGATAGGTGGATTGCCCACCATGACGTCTTGAACCTTGGCTTCAAGTCTACATGAAGCCAAGGCCTCCATAACCTTAGACGCCATTAAAAGACCGACGGGCTTTCTATTCTCGTCAACTACTGGAATGCCTCTATATCTTCTTTCGACAAACAGCTTAATGTAAGAACTCAATGGGTCGCTCGGCCTAGCAGTTATGGGGTTCGGCGTCATTATGGACTTCACAGTTGCCCTAGGTATCGAGACTATTGACGTGATTTCGACCAGCGACTCTATGTCAGCCTTTATGACTTTTCCAACGAGAACTAAGCCGCTAGGTAGCGGGCCGATCTTAACTTCACGGTCAACATACCCTGTTAAATCCCCAATCACCCTCATAGATGCATACGGTCTATCAGACAGCAAACCAATTAACGTAACGTCTAGGGCATATCCCACAACATTTCCCAGCGACGTAATTGGTATAGAGAAGGTCTGTCTTGACAACATGTCTGTCGCCTTCGAAGTGGGTATATACCCACCATGCGGACCTGCCTTGCTCACCACAAGACCCATAGACTTGAGAATTGAAAGCATGTTGCGCACATATCCTTCATGTATGCCTAACAAATTTGCGATATCTCTAGACTTTACCGGCATACCCTCCTTATTATATAGTTCCACAAGCGCCTTTAGTACGTTATATACAGAGTCAGAAAGAGTGGCCATTGTTGTTAAATAGAATAGTTATAAAAGTGTATCCATTGAGGAGACAAGCAGAAAATTATCCAATCAGCGTCGGTCTCGCGTTCACGAAATCCCTAGACCGTTTTCTCATCACACCACAAGATAAAAATCAATATTTATAAAGAGCACAGATCAACGCCATAATGTCGGCGTTGATTGTTGACAACGTTGACCCACTCATAAAAGAGCGACTAGAGCGCATAGGGATAAAGG
>JAEMPK010000103.1 GCA_022759345.1 Pyrobaculum sp.
GGAGATGATGTGGAAGGGCACGCCGAGCCTCTCGGCGACGCGCCTCCTGACCTCAGGCCCCAGCTCGCCCCACGCCGCCATGGTGCCGACGGCTCCGCCTATCTTAGCTCTGATCATGTCCTCCGCCAGCGCCAGATGTCGACACGCCAAATGAAGCTCGTAGTAGTAATTTGCGAACTTGAAGCCGAGGGTTATGGGCTCTGCCCATTGGCCGTGGGTCCGCCCCACCGTCACCAGCGACTTATATCTCCTGGCGAGCCTCGCGAGCTCTGCCCCGACATCTTCCGCCTTCTTCTTAATCACCGAGAGGGCCCGGCGTATCAATAAGGCCCACGCCGTGTCTATCACGTCGTTTGACGTGGCGCCGAAATGCACAAAGCGGCAACCGCTCCTCTGTTCCAGAAGGAGCACGAGACTGAGTATGTCGTGGCCAGTCTCTCGCTCCAGCTTGTACACCTCCTCGGCGTCTATCTTCACCCGACTCACTGCGTCGCAACAGCCTCTCTCCGCAACGCCCAACTCCTCCAGCGCACACACAAGAGCCCGCTCCACCTCCACATAGGCGTCTACGATGGACTGCGGAGTGAAGAGACTGCGGACCTCCTCGCTCCCGTACCGCCAGTCGAAGGGGGAGATCACGCCCTCCCCTTCTCCCTCCGTAAGTCGACCATGTGACGCGGCTCCGGGCCTGTGCCCAACAGAGTCACCGGCACCTTCAGCTCTTCCTCCACCTCCTCCACCCAGCGGCGCGCCTCCGGCGGCAGGTCCTCCCAGCGGGTCTTCCCAGCCGCCTCTTTAAAGATGGCATCTATCTTAGTAATGGCGATTTGAGTGGGTGTGTTCAGAAGGACAGCCCTCTTGGCCAGCTCCATGTTGAAGGGGGCGACTCTCCTCGGCCTCCCCGTCACGGCGCCTCTCTCCACCCACCCCCTCCTCTCCGCCTCCTCCGGGGGGAGCTCGCCGGGGAGCGGCCCCCCGCCCACCCGAGTCACAAACGCCTTGAAGACCAACACTACCTCATCCACCGCCTTAGGCCCCACCCCCGCTTCGCTGAGGATTCCGCTTGCGGTGACGTCGCGGCTGGTGACGTACGGATAGGTGCCGTGGTATAGAGAAAGGAAGGTGCCCTGGGTCCCCTCTATCACTACGCCGTTTTTTCTGTTCTCCATAATCATGGCGGGGACGTCTGCGAGATACGGCTTAAGCACCTCGAAATCTCTGGCAAGTCTCAGCCGTCGAAGGACGCGGTCCACCATGGCGGCGCCCACGCCCTGCCCAGTGGAGCCGACAACCTTCATCAGAAACTCGTCGCTACGCTCCCGCTCCACGTGGACGTCCTCGATGACGCCGGTGTTGAAGTCCACGTAAGACCGGCCCTTGCCGTACCGCTCCACCTCTGAGAGGAACACGTCAACTTTGATCAAGGCGCCCGGCGCCACCGCCAGCTTAGTGCCCGGGTTGACGAAACAAGTGGGCAACGTCCGGAGGACGTGTTGCTGGCCCTCCAACGTCACAGTGTGGCCAGCGTTGGGGGCGCCGGTTCTCACACAAAGCGCAGGCTTGTCGGCCAGGGCCAAGTAGGCCGCCACCTTGCCCTTGCCCGTATCTCCGAAAAACCCGTCGACAACCACGTACAACACGCAACATTCACCTCGACGTATTTAACTATAATTTCCAGTAAAGTCTAGGCCTCTCCACGGGCCTAGTTGTATTTTTTCCCGCATGCACTTTATATATGCCCTACTTTATGCAACGGAGGTGATTACTCAATACCTCTCCCGGCTCCGCGTGTTAGACAGATACGTAGGCGACTACGACGTGGTAATAGTGGGGGCGGGGCCGGCGGGTCTCTTCGCCGCCTTGGAACTGGCCAAGGCGGGCGGCTTAAAGGTGGCGTTGATAGACGGGGGGTACAGGGCTTCGCAGAGACGTTGCCCCCTCCAGACCCCGCTTGAGAAGTGCACCTTCTGCGTGCCCTGCCACATCATGTACGGCATAGGGGGAGCCGGCACCCTCAGCTCCGGCCTCATAAACCTAAGGCCCGACGTAGGCGGAGACCTCCACGAGCTGGTGGGCGACTGGGACAAGGCCATGGAGCTGATAAACTACATCGACAAAATCTTCGTCGAGTTCGGCGCGCCGAACAACGTCTACGAGCCGAACATGGAGCTCATCGAGAAGCTGTCCGCGCTTGCGGCCAGAGTTAACGCCCGCATCGTGCCCATCCGCCAACGCCACATGGGCACAGACGGCTCGGTGAAGGTCATAGAGAACATGACGCGGTACCTCGAAGGCGCTGGCGTCGCCGTGATGTACGCCACCTGGGCCATAGAGGTGGAGAAAGGCAACAACGGGGTCTTCACCGTGAAGACCAGCAGAGGGGTCCTCAACGCCCGGGCGGTGTTGCTGGCGCCTGGGCGGGGCGGGGCTGAGTGGCTCATTTCGCAACTAAAGAAGCTGGGGGCCTCTCTGGACTTCGGCCCCATAGATATCGGGGTGCGGGTGGAGGTGCCCTACCACGTGATGAAGCCATTGACAGATGCCGTCCACGACCCCAAGGTTATTCTCTACACCTCTAAATACGACGACAAGGTGAGGACCTTCTGTACCAACCCCAGGGGCTTCGTGGTGAAGGAGGTATACGCCGACGGCTCCATAGGCGTAAACGGAGAGACATACCTAGAAAAGAAGAGCGAAAACACCAACTTCGCCTTTCTTGTCACCCTGAGGCTCACAGACCCCATGGAGGACACCATCGAATTCGGCAAGTCCATCGCCAGGCTGGCCACGAAGCTGGGCGGCGGCAAGCCGCTTATCCAACGGCTCTACGACCTGGAGCGGGGCCAGAGGTCCACCTGGGAGAGGATAAGGAGGTCCAGCATATCCCCCACCCTCAAGGACGTCACCCCAGGCGACATATCGCTGGCCCTCCCCCACCGCGTCGTTGAGGACATAATCGAGGGCCTCAAGAAGCTGGACGAGCTGGCCCCCGGCGTGGCGAGCCCCCAGACCTTGATCTACGCGCCGGAGATTAAGTACTACTCGGCGCGGCCCACCGTGGACAAAAACCTCATGACCACCGTCCCCGGCCTCTTCGTGGCGGGAGACGGAGCCGGCCTCTCCCGCGGCATAAACGTAGCCGCCGCCACCGGCGTCTTGGCGGCACGCGGCATCCTACGCTATCTAAACCATAATTAAATTACACAAGTTTACAGACATGGCCTTTGTGGCGGTAGAGGGAATAGACGGCAGCGGCAAGTCAACTGTGATAGGGCTCCTGGCTGAGATGTTGCCTAGGGTGTACGTCACTAGGGAGCCCAGCGGCGGGCCTATCGGCCGGCTGATAAGGGAGTGGGCCCTGCGGGGCGGCTCTGTCGACCCGCATGTGGACGCGCTTCTCTTCGCCGCGGACAGAATTGAACACTATAGACGGGAAATCGAGCCGAAGCTCCGTGAGAACTTTCTCGTAATTACCGAACGCTATATAGAGTCCTCTATCGCGTATCAAGGCGCAGCGGGGGTGCCCATAGACTTCATCTTGTACATCAACTCGCTGGTGCCCAAGCCCGACCTCACAGTGATTTTAGACGTGGATCCCCAAATCGCGGTGGAGAGAATCGCGCGGCGCGGCGGAGTTGAAAAATTCGAACACGCGACATTTCTTAGACGTGTGCGTGAGATTTATCTGAGACGCGCCGAGGAGGAGGGGTATCCTGTCGTCGACGCATCGCGGCCTCCTGACGTGGTGGCAAGAGATGTGATCGACATCATAAGGACTAGGCTAGGTTATGGAAAGAGTAAAAGATGAGAGAGAGACATACATGGAGTGGAGGAGGGCTTTTTCCTCTGGGGTTAGCCTCTCGAGGAAGTTTTGGTCGTTTATAATGTCGGGGCGCGTGGCCACCAGCACCGCCATTTTTCTTATCCGCTCCACCACCAGCTCTCTTACGTCTTGTAGTATGTTTCTTACGGCTTTGACGTCGCCTCTCTTGTTGAGTACATGTACTGTGAGCTTCACCCTGGGGTAGAACCCCTCGGGCAACTTGGTGGGGTAGCTCTCTCTCTGCTCGACGTATTTCAAAGAGGCCACCTCCTTGGGCTGGATTAAGTTGCGGTCGTCTATCTCGACTGCTCCCATCTCCTCAAGCTTCAACGCCAGGTAAAGCGGTATGTCGACCTCGGTGCCTGCCTTGTGTGAGATCCCCAGCAGAGGTATATCTACGTCTTTTTTAAAAACGACCCTTACGGGGTACGAGTAGACTACGCCTCGGAAAGCCACGGAAAAACCCTACAACATATTAAAAAGATTGTTTTACCCTCGTCGGTGATACGGCATAGAGTTGTGCTTCCGTTCGTCTTCGCCGCGGTTGTTGTAGCCTTTGCCTTATATAGACCAGCCCCGTGCACAGCCCTCTACGTAGGCACCGCCATCTACCTGCTCTTCACGCCAGCGGGCTTGTTAGCCGACTGGCGGCTTGACAGGAGATTCCCGCTTGCCCTCCCTGTGTATTTCCTAGCTCTGCTAGCCGCCGGGGCCGTGGTCTTGGCTGTGCCGCAAATTGGCCGAGAATATATAGAGATGAGCAAGACGCAGGCCAAATTTTTCGAGACGGCCTCCCGATGTCCTCTAGGCGCCTTCCTTACGCCATTTCAGGCACTCGTGTTGGCGCCGTTGGTAGAAGAGGTCTTGTTCAGAGGTATACTGTTTGAAGAGGTAAAAAGGCGGTGGGGCTTGGCGGCGGCCTACGCCACGTCGTCGTTGGTCTTCGCCTTACTTCACCGCCCAGGTCTAGGCGCAGCGCCTATCTTCATCGTAGCCCTAAGCCTAGCTTATGCCTACCACAAGTACGGCCTCCCCGCGTCGATCATGCTCCACTTCCTCCAGAACGCGGCCGCGTTGTACATCAACTTTTACTAGCCAAAGTCTGTGGGCACCCCCTTCCCAGCGGTACAGACCAACTCAGCAAGTCGAACAGGATCCTCCTCATACACCGCCTTAACGGCCCTCCTCTCGTCCAAGTAATCTGGATACGCCGCCTGGAGTCTGTCGCTGGCCGCGCCGACGTTAGTTAAGACAAAAAACGGCTTCCCCATGGCGTACGCCATCAGCGCCTCTATCATCGTGCCGACGCCTCCGCCCAACACGGCCACCACATCGGCGGACCTGATCATCAGAACAGACCTGCAACGGAACTCGCAACCTGTCTTCACCACCACGGCGCCTGGGGGCGTCTTCACGTCTTCTCTCTCCATAGGCAGAAACAACACCACTCTGAGCCCCTTCTCCAAGGCGGCGTCGACGACGTCCACCATGTGGCCCCAGTAGCCGCCCACCAGCAAGACCGCGTCGGGACACCTCTTGGCCAGGGCCTCCACGAACAACCTCGCCTTCTCCCCCAGGCCGGGGACGTGGCCGCTGTGTACCGCGACG
Source organism: Pyrobaculum sp. (assembly GCA_022759345.1). Taxonomy (GTDB): domain Archaea; phylum Thermoproteota; class Thermoprotei; order Thermoproteales; family Thermoproteaceae; genus Pyrobaculum. The sequence continues at coordinate 5,432 of JAEMPK010000103.1, forward strand.
GCTATTTGCCTCATTGCCTGACTAGGTAGAGGAGGTGGGACACCTCGGCCAGTATTATCTTCATGCCTGTCTTCACCGCGTTGGGAGAGCCGGGGAGGAGGAAGACTACCTTGTCGCCGACGACGCCGCCGGTGGCTCTGGTGAGGAAAGCCGCCGTCCCCACCTCCTGAATGCTGAAGTGTCTAAACACGTCGCCGAACCCCTCGATCTCCTTGTCGAAAAACGGCCGCACAGCCTCTATGGTAACGTCCGTCCTCGTGAGGCCTGTGCCCCCCGTGAAGATTATAACGTCCACGTCGTCTCGCTGGACGAGCTCAAGCAATTTACGCCTAATCGCGTTGACGTCGTCCGGCAGGAGGTCTCTGCCGACAACCGCATGCCCAGTTTCTTTAACCATCCTCTCCGCCGTGTCGCCAGACTCGTCCGATGGACTTCCTCCCGCCGCTTTTTCTCTAAAACGCGACGTGCTGACGGTAACTATGTAAAACCTGGCAACTTTCGGGCCCTGTCTACGGTGGATTTCGTGCGACACGCTACCCGAGAGGAGGATATAATTATGTGTTACTCCCTTACATATACCCCACCGCCTTCCTCGCCGCTTTTACTATCTCAAGGGCGAGGGGCATGTAGTCGGCAAGTTTTGAGACAGAGCCTTTTACTAGGCGTATTTTCCCCAGCGCGAAGGCGGCGAAAGGCGGCAGTTTCCCCTCGAAAATCTTTAGGTAGTCCGAGTAGGCGCCTTCTAACACGTAGTCCCCATCTTGCGGCTCTGGCGATAGCTCAGCCCTTACACATCTCCCCTCTCTAAACTCTAAAAGAAGCGTAAGGAGTCCCGTGGGCGAGACGTCAGGCGGCACCTCCTCGGCAGATACGACCAAGACACCTTCGGCGCCTTCGTGATACAGCCCTCTGCAGAGCTCGGCGGCCCACTTCTGAGTAGGCTTAAACACAGTGATAGCCACGTAGATGTTTATAAACGTGGGATCGACGTGGCTATGTGCTCATCGCCTTAGACCTCGACGGGACGGTGTGGGACCACCTAGACATCTCCTCTCTCTACCCGCCCTTTAGACGAGTCGGCCCTTTCACAATAATAGACAGCCGCGGTTCAGCCGTCAACCTACGGCCACATGTACGAGACTTTCTGCTGTGGGCTAGAGAAAACGGACATATCCTCGCCACACTATCTTGGAACGACTTCGACGTGGCGTACCAAGCCCTTAAGACTTTCGAGATAGAGAGCTATTTTCACTACCTAGCCATTGAGCCGCACCCCCGCAAAGACAAAATGCTCTATAAACTCCTAAGGCAGATAAAAGAAGAAAAAGGCGTAGAGATCGAGCCTAAAGACATAGTCTACGTAGACGACCGCGACATACATATAAAAGAAATACGAGAAAACATTGGTACTGTCCGATTTATCCAATTTGGAAAAGATGTGAAATGTTTTCTTGAGTTAGTAGAGCTCCTCAGCCCTTCACGGCGTAGCTTATCTTCTCGACAGCTTTAATCATCTCCTCGGTGTAGTTGAGGTAAATTAATTTCGCCTCGGGAGGTGGGAAAACCGTAGGGTCATGCAGAATGTCTGGGCTTAGGTACTTCTCCAACAATTGTATCTTCAGCGGGGTGGGGTAGTAGGAGGCCTTCACGATGCGGGCTGAGTTCTCCGGCCTCAAGAGGAAGTCTATGAAGAGGTACGCCGCCTCTACGTTCTTGGCGTCGCGTGGAATCACCATGAAATCCACCCATCTGTGGGTCATGGGCTTGGGCAAGACGTATTCAAACTTGTCGGCGTTTGCCTCCCCTGCGTTTTTTATAAACTCGTCCCGGGCCGTGGCGGCGTCGCCGGACCAGATCTGCGACGTCCAAAGCTCGCCAGCCGCGAGGGCGGGCACTATCTGGCTAATCCCCAGGTACCCCCTGATGTACTCCTTCTGCCTCTTGAGCAAGTCGATTATCTTATTGACGGATGCGTCGCTCCAGTCGTCGGGATCTATGCCCATCGCGTATTTAGCCGCCATCACGGGCTCGATAAACTCCTCCAACATGGCCACCTTGCCCCTCATCTTCTCCAAAATGCCGAAGTCGAAGAGGTCGCCCCAGCTGTCCAGCCTCTTGCCCACCTCGGCCTTCATGGCGTAGTAGTTGACCGCGAAGCCTGTGGTGCCGAAGGCGTAGGGGATGGAGTAGTGAAGCCCCGCGTCGTTGGGGTTGTTGAAAAAGACCGGGTCTAAGTTGCCGATGTTAGACAGCTTGCCGTGGTCTATCTTCTGCACGTAGCCCTTCGTTATTACGTCCTTGAGGTACGTGTCCGGCACCACGATGAGGTCGTAGCCGCCGCCGCCTCTCAAAAGCGCCGCGTAGGCCTCCTCGCCGCTTTCATACTCCTGGTAGATCACCTTAATGCCGTATTCCTTCTCGAATTCAGGCAGAAGATCTTTGTCGATGTAATAGGAGTAGTTATATACGGCCAGCGTTCCGCCTTTCGTGGTGGTTTGCGGAGGGGTCGCGGCGGTGCTCCCAGCCGTCGTTGTCGTTGCCGTGGCGCCTTCTCTCCTGAAGAGTAAAAGCCCGCCGCCAACTGCCGTCAACACAGCGGCCGCCCCTATCGCCGCAAGCAGTTGCCTTCTGGTGACCATCACCGTCTCTAACCCCAAGCCTATTTAAGAATTACCGAGCCCCACCAGTGGCCTTCTTTCTCCACGTGGTTTTAGCCAGCCGTCTTCAAGAGATGCCCCGCTTTATGAACGTCTCGTAGAACCGCCGTACGCCGCTAGCTACCGCCTTGGCCACGCGAATCGGCTCAGGCCACTTCCCAAACTTCATGCACACCTCCGCCGCTCTCCCCGCGTCTACGGGGTCGAGCCCCCAGGCCCTTATGTATATCTTATAGCCCGTCTTCGTGTAGTAGGGGATCGGGGGCCCCAGCTTCCTCAACGCCTCGAGCCTAGCTTCCCAGTCTGGGAAGAGCTTCTTCACGGCGTCTTCTACGTGCCCCTCAGGCTCTTCAAAGACGTAGCACGCAACAGGCTTGCCGCCGCGGCGCCAGAGGACTTCGCCGTCTATCCAGTTGTAGAAGGACACCACGCAGCCGTCCAGCATCACCATGGCCACATCTGGTCTCAGCAGGGCGTTTAATATCCGCAGTGCGGCGTCGGTGCCGTCCACGCCGCCTACAGTGGCCACGTCGAAGGCGAACTCCTCCACCGCCCCGTCCCTCCTCGCCAGGACCCCCGCGTAGACTGAATACTTGTCGTCTAGCCTGAAGCTCTCGGCTATGGCGACCACCTTGAAATTTTTCTGGAGAAAGCTCGGCGTAGAGCCAGACGGGCTCCTCTTCTGCCGCACCAGCGAGACCCAGCTTGGCGCATTCCCCGAAACGTCCCCGACGTGAGAAGACACCTCTTTCCACGCGCCGTGGCTTAAAAAGATTGACTTGCGGCGACTGGGCGAAAGGCGCAACTGAACCCGCTGATTAAGGCCCGGCATGTTCTCAACTATCCATAGTCCTTAAACGCCGCTCTGAGACTGTATGCAAAAACTTGTAGCGAACAGAAACACAGAAAGGGCATCGTAATCAGCCGCAACGGCCCCTCGCCAAGAACCCCTTACTTGCATATTAGAGAACTTGCGCCTCAATTCGCGCCTCTGCAAGTCCCGCATCGTCTAGCTTATCAGCCGCTGGAGTCAACCATTTAACTAAGGAAGAAACCCGTCGTTGATGAAAGTAGGCAAGGTGCCGCCTCAAGTCTTAAGCCGCCTCGTGTGGAGCAGGCGAGGCGCTCCCAGGCAGGAGGTGGTGGTGGGGCCTGCGCTTGGCGAAGACGCCGCGGTGATAAACCTCGGAGACCGCTACATGGCAGTTCACACAGACCCCATCTCAGGTTCAGTAAAGTTGCTGGGGTTTTTGGCAGTTTACGTGCCCACCAACGACGTGGCTGTCCGGGGGATAGAGCCCATGTGGCTCTCAGTGGCGATCTTCCTGCCGCCCGGCGCCGGGGAGGAGGTCTTAGATGCTGTGACTAGTCAGATAGACTTGGCCGCTAGGGAGCTGGGCGTCGCGGTGGTGGGCGGCCACACGGAGGTCACCACCGCCGTGACTAGGCCTCTGGTGGTCGCCACCGCCATGGGGGTGGGGCGGCGCTACGTCACCACCTCGGGCGCGAGACCCGGCGACTACGTCGTGATGACCAAGTCGGCGGGGCAGGAGGCGGCCTCTATCCTCGCCACAGATTTTGAAGAGGAGGCCTTGAGGAGAGGCGTGGATAAGGCCGCCGTGGAGAGAGCAAAGGAGTTCATAAAGTCGATTTCGGTGGCTAAAGAGGCTCTGGCTCTGGCGGACATAGCCACCGCCATGCACGACCCCACCGAGGGCGGCGTTGCGAACGGACTTGCGGAAATCGCCTACGCCTCGGGCGTCTCCATCGTGGTAGACCCCCAAAAGGTCGTCGTGTATCCAGAGGTCGAGGTCTTGTGCAGAGCCTTCGGCATAGACCCCCTCGAGACCTTGAGCTCAGGCGTGCTTCTAGCCACCGTGCCGCCCAGCCGCCTGCCCGACGCCGAGGAGAGGCTGCGAAAACTCCACGTCCCCTACTCCGTGATAGGGAGAGTGGTTCCACGCGCCGACTTTCTGGTGAAGATCGGCGAAAAGATGTACGACAAGCCTTACGTGGAGGATAAGCTGTTTCTACTTTTTGCTTAGGTCTCTCAACAGCTCGATGATGTGACCCGCCACATCTACGCCCGTGGTTCTGGCGAGGGCTTTGAACTCAGGTATTCCGTTTACCTCGTTTACGTACAGCCGGTCGCCGATTAACACATCTACGCCGGCGTAGAGCGCCCCCACGGCCTCAGCCGCCTTGACTGCGAGCTCCTCAAGTTCTTTGTCCACAGGCTGGGGCAACGTCTTGCCGCCCCGCGCCGCGTTGCTCCGCCAGTCCCCCTCGGGGGGTATCCTCCGCATGGCCGCCACGGCCCTTCCCCCCACCACGAATACTCTGATGTCCTCCCCAGTCCCCACCATCTCCTGGAGCATCAAGACGTCGCCCTCCGCCGACTTTAAGATGAGCTTGAGCTCGTCGGGGGTGGAGACGAGCGCCACCTTCCTCCCCCAGCTGCCGCTCACAGTCTTCACGATGGCCCTCCCTCCGAGCTCTATGTCGGCCTCGCCGAAGAGGACAGACGTCTTGGGCACGGGCAGTCCGGCGCCTTTCAGCTTGGCGTGCGTCACGGCTTTGTTCCAGCTCACGGCTAGGGCGCAGGAGGAGTTCACCGCCACCCCGCCGCTGGCCTCGACTATGGCGGCGGCGATCACGCCCTTGTTGTGGCTGAGGGTACGTATCAAATAGACGTCGGGTCGCCACGCCTCTACCTCCACCGCGTCGCCGACTCTCACCAGCTCCAGCCTCACGCCTAGCCGCTCAGCCGCTTTGATAAGCATCTTCTCCTCTTCTTTCAAGACGTCGTAGATCAGCGCTACCATGGCGACGCCTCTAGTCTTCCGTTGTTGTAGTACCACAGGAAGGCCTTGGCGAGTTCGAGGGCGAGAGTTGAGTCTAAGACCAGCGGCGTGTTGGTATCTGCGGCAAGCCTCCGGATGTGGAAATCCGCATGGGGGGTGTCGCCCCCCGTTATGACTATGTCTATCTTCCTCCACCTCAACATGTCCACAACCCTCTCGCCGAGGTCCTCCGGGGAGTATACCTCAAGCCGCGTGGACAACAGAGAGGCCACTTGAGATATGAGCTCCAGATGCCGTCTGTCGTAGGTGTAGACCAGCGCGTTTCTTGTAGGTATTCTGTTGGGCGTCGCGGAGAGCCAGCTCTTTAAGAGGGCCTCCTCAAAGATGGAGCCGTTGGACGCGACCTCGCCTGTGCTGTACATGACGGGGCCCAGCCTTGGGTAGGCGCCTCTCAGCCGGGCCCAGGAGAACTGTGGCGACTTCACCCACCACCTGCTAGGCCTCAGCGTCACCACTTCTTCGTCTATGGCGAGGCGGCCGTTGACCAAGACGTCTGCAGTAAGCGACATGTAGTTCATGCCGGTGGCCTTGCTTACCAGAGGCATGGAGCGGCTCACCCTGAGGTTGGCCTCTATTACGTAGACGTCGTCTTGCACTATGAACTGGACGTTGAGCGGCCCCTTCACCTCCAGCTCAGCCGCGATTCTGTACGTGGCGTCTACCATCTTCTTCACGGCCCACTCCTCCAGCCGCCTAGGCGGCAGGACCATGGTAGAGTCTCCAGAGTGGACCCCGGGCGGCTCCACGTGTTCGATGGGGGTGGCCACAAGCCTCACGCCGTCGGACACGGCGTCTACCTCCGCCTCTATGCCCCTGGGCATGAATTTAGAGACCACCACCGGATACTCGCCGCTGACCTTCGCCGCCTTGGTGAGGAAGCGAGCAAGCTCCTCTCCGCTGTAGGCAACTGCCATATATGTGCCGCCCAGCACGTAGCTGGGTCTCACCAAGACGGGGTAGCCCAGGTCCTCGGCCAGTTTGACGGCCTCCTCAATAGACTTGGCGACGAACCACGGCGGCTGTTTTATCCCAAGCCTCTCGAGCAGAGCCGAAAACTTGCTCCTGTCCTCAGCAACGTCGATGGAGCTGGGCCGCGTGCCGCCTAGCCTCACCCCCGCCGCCTCAAGCTCTTTATAAAGCCGCTGGCCGAGCTGGCCGCCGGCGTAGAGGACGACTGTCAACGCGCCGCCCTCCTTCTCCACTATGTCTAGAATCCTCTCTTTGGAGATCTCGTCGAAGTAGAGCTTATCCACCACGTCCCAGTCGGTGGAGACGGTCTCAGGGTTGTAGTTTAAGATGGCCACCCTGAACCCTCTGTTGCGGAGCTCCTGCGCCAGATTCACCGTGGACCAGTCGAACTCCACGCTGACGCCGATCCTAAAGACGCCGGCGCCCACCACCAAGAAATCTGCCGGCGCAGTGTCGTCGTCGTAGACGCCGCCGTAGGTGAGGTAGAGGTAGTTAGTCTCCGCGGGCCACTCCCCCGCCAAGGTGTCTATCTTCTTGACCACAGGACGCCTCCGCATCCGCCGCACCTCCTCCTCTCCCACGCCCAGCGCCTCTGCGATTTGACGGTCCGAGAAGCCGAGCAACTTAAGCTCCTCCAAGTCGTAAACCCCCCTCTCCAGCGACTTGTACGCCTCGACGACCCGCTGTATGGCGCGGAGGAAGAACCGATCCACCTTCACGTATTGATAAACCTCGTCGACGGAGACGCCTAGGTACATGGCCTTGGCGGCGCATATCGGCCAGTAGGGCCGGTACTCCCTCAGACACCTCTCCGCCTCCTCCCGCGTAAGCTCTTTAAACATTCTTCCGCCGACGAGGCCGGGCTCGCCGATGTCTATCATCCGCACCGCCTTCTGCCAAGCCTCCTCGAGAGTCCTCCCGACGGCCATGGCCTCGCCTATGGACATCATCTCCGGCCCGAGGCCCTCCGACACGCCGAATCTGTCGTTCTCCCAACGCGGGTGCTTCACGACTATGTAGTCCAGCGCAGGCTCAAAGGCGGCCACGGTGCGCTTAGTCACTTGGTTGAGCACCTCGTCTAGGCGGTACCCAAGCGCCAGCTTGGCCGCGACGTAGGCCAGGGGGTAGCCTGAGGCCTTGGAGGCGAGGGCGCTGGAGCGGGACATGCGCGGGTTAGTCTCTATGGCGTATTGCTCCGGCCCGGCGAAGTTGACGGCGACTTGCACGTTGCCTTCGCCCACCAGCTCGATCGCCCGCGCCACGCCGATTGAGATGTTCCGGGCCTTTTGATACTCCTCGTCGGTCAAAGTCAGGCAGGGGGCCACCACGATGGAGTCGCCGGTGTGTACCCCCATGGGGTCGACGTTTTCCATACACACCACAGCCGCCACGTTGTCGTAGGCGTCTCTAACCACCTCGAACTCGACCTCCTTCCACCCCTCCAAGTACTTCTCCACAAGTACCTCGCCGATGGCGGACTGGGCAAAGGCCTTGTAGATCCTCGCCTTCAGGTCGGCCTCGCTCCTCGCCACAAAGGCCCCCGCGCCCCCCAGGTTGAAGCTCACCCTAACCACCACGGGGTAGCCTATGGAGCGGGCAAAGTCCAAGGCCTCCTCAGGCGACCTCGCGGCGGTGCTCGGCGGAGTGGGGATCCCCGCCTCCTTCATAGCCCTCTGGAAGAGGTCGCGGGAGAGCGCGCGCTTGATGCCTCTCACCGGCGTCCCAAGCACCTTCACGCCGTATTTGTCAAACACGCCGGAGTCGTGGAGGTCAACACAGGCGGAAAGCGCAGTCTGGCCGCCGAAACCGCAGGCAACTGCGTCCGGCCTCTCCCTCTCCACAACCTCCACAAGGAACTGTCTCTGCAACGGCACGAAATACACCTTGTCGGCGAGGAGCTTAGAGGTCTGAATAGTGGCTATGTTGGGGTTGACAAGGACTGTCTCGATGCCCTCTTCTTTAAAGGCCTTAAGCGCCTGGGAACCTGAGTAGTCGAACTCCGCCGCCTCAGCCACCTTGATGGCGCCGGAGCCTATCACCAAGACCTTTCTAACGTCCGGCATGGCGCTCCATCCACTTCATAAACATGTCGAAGACCCACCGCATGTCCTGCGGTCCCGGCGACGCCTCGGGGTGGAACTGCGTCGTGAGGATGGGGAGAGACTCATGGTAGAGCCCCTCGACGGTGCCGTCGTCGGGCTGTACGGCCCAGACCTTCAGCCCGCCGCCTCTTGGGTCTACGGCGTAGCCGTGGTTGTGAACAGTGATGTAGGTCTTCCCCGTGAAGACCAGATCTTTCACAGGCTTGTTGCTGGCCCTGTGGCCAAACTTCATCTTGTACACCCCGGCCCCAAACGCCATCGCGATCACTTGATGGCCGAGACAGATGCCGAACAACGGCTTTTTGTATTCGGCAAATTCCCTCACCTGCCTAACCAAGAAGTCGAGAAGCTTCGGGTTGCCGGGGCCGTTGCTCACAAAAAGCGCGTCGCAGTCGAAGGCCAGCTCCGGCCGGCGGCACGGCACCACCCTAAGCTTCACCCCCCTCTTTAAAAACTCCGTCAAGACGCTACGCTTCACGCCGCAGTCCACCACGCCCACGCACAGCCTGCCATCGCCCAGCTCCCGCGGCTCCTTCACCGACACCAAATCCACGTAGCTCACCTCTTCATACCGCATAGACGCCCTAAGCCTCTTCAAAAGCTCACCCGGCTCCTCCGGCCCCAGAGCGCCCATCAACACGCCGTGTTCCCTAAGCCGCATGGCGAGGGCTCTCGTGTCCACCCGCGCCAAGCCCGGCACCCCCTCAGCCGCCAGCCACTCCTCCAGCGACATTACAGACTTATAGTGGCTAGGCGCAGTGGCCTCAAACACCACGACGCCCTCCGCCTTGATTCCATCCGACTCAAACTGGTCCTCAGAAACGCCGTAGTTGCCGATCAGAGGCATCGTAAACACCAAGACCTGACCCTTGTAGCTCGGGTCAGTCAAGGCCTGGGGGTACCCCACAACCGCCGTGGTGAAGACGACCTCGCCCACGGCAACCTTCTCAGCGCCTATAAGCCTTCCTATAAACACCGTGCCGTCCTCAAGGACGAGATACCCGCGTATACTCGCCCCTTAGACATCACTAGCCTGACCAACCCTCTATATAAACTTAACTTCTACACATCTCCCCGCCGTCTTTAGTCAGCACGTACTTGATGATGTAGATATCTCTACATCTCACCTCGGCGCCTATTTTCCGCGCTATAGTTAACGCCTTGTAATTCTCCGGCGAGACGTAAGCCAGGGCGTATCTATACTCCATCTTCCTCAACCTCTCTGCAAAATCGAAAACCACAGCCTTACCAATACCTCTTCCCTGATGTGCATCTATCACCAAGATAGCCACCTCTACGCCGTCTCCACAAGGAGTTATGTCCACAACCCCCACAGGCTTATTGTTAAAATAAATGAGAAACGTACCGCAGCCTTTGCTCCAAAGGTATTGATAAATATATGTGGGATCGGCAACTGGGTGTAGAAATCTATAGATCACACTCTCAAGAGTAACCTTCCGGCACGGCTCACGTATATTTGAGTATACTCCTGTTATTTAGACATAGTCGATACTCACACTCAATAATGCTTTTAAATAAAAATAACTGGTAAAGCCAATGAAAGTTACGGTCTCAATAATAAAGGCAGACGTGGGCGGTTTCCCAGGCCATGCCCACGTCCATCCCAAAATGTTAGAATACGCGGCGGCAAAGATGAGAGAAGCTCAGAAAAAAGGCGTCATAATCGACTACTTTGTCTACAACGTCGGCGACGACATCTCCCTCCTGATGACGCACACAAAAGGAGAGGACAACCCGGAGATACACGGCCTCGCCTGGGAAACCTTTAAAGAAGTCACAGACCAGATAGCCAAAAAGTACAAGCTCTACGGCGCCGGGCAGGACTTGCTTAAAGACGCCTTCTCTGGCAACGTCCGCGGCATGGGTCCCCAAGTCGCCGAGATGGAATTCGAGGAGAGACCCAGCGAGCCTTTGATAGTGTTCGCAGCGGACAAGACCGAGCCGGGCGCCTTCAACCTGCCTCTCTACAAGATGTTTGCCGACCCCTTCAACACCGCCGGCCTCGTGATAGACCCCTCCATGCATGAGGGCTTCATCTTCGAAGTCCTCGACGTCATGGAACACAAGGTGTATCTATTGAAGACGCCGGAGGAGGCCTACTCCCTCCTCGGCCTGATAGGCACCACCGGCCGCTACATAATCCGTAAAGTCTTCAGAAGGGCAGATGGCGCCCCAGCCGCCGCCAACAGCGTGGAGAGACTTTCGCTGATAGCCGGGCGCTACGTAGGCAAAGACGACCCAGTAATGATAGTGAGAGCCCAGTCTGGGCTCCCCGCCGTAGGCGAAATACTGGAGGCCTTCGCCCACCCGCACCTAGTCCACGGCTGGATGAGAGGATCCCACGCCGGGCCTCTCATGCCAGCTAAGTTCATCGCCGTGGATCCAGAGAGAAGAATCGCGCTGGGCGCCAAGATGACTAGGTTCGACGGGCCGCCGAAAGTAGGCGCCTTAGGCTTCCAGCTCCACGACGGCTATCTGGAAGGCGGCGTCGACCTCTTCGACGACCCCGCCTTCGACTACGTGAGGCAAGTCGCGGCGCAGGTAGCCGACTACATACGCCGCATGGGGCCCTTCCAGCCGCACCGCCTGCCGCCTGAGGAAATGGAGTACACCGCCCTGCCGAAGATCCTCGCCAAGGTGAAGGCCTTCCCAGCGGATCAGTACGAGAAGGAAAGAAGGAAATACGTAGAGGCGATTGTGAAGGGCACGAAAGTAGAGGAGTCTCAACACGACTAGTTTTAAATCCCACCACCAGCCGTCTTTCAGTGATGTGGCGCGTGAGGACCGACTCGTGAAGAATATCCAGTAGCTGAACGCCGACTTTTTCTCGCAACTTCCATCAACAGTCTCTACATCCCAGATATGTGACTCGTAGAGTTCACCCTTTTCCTCGTCATTCTCTTGTTAGCTCTTACCCTCCCTGCCTACGGTATATATTCTACGGCGCTCTTTAAAACCTCAGCAGAAATAAGGCTATGTCGCGGCGCGGCCAGCGTCTAGCCTTTCCAAAGTCCTATTGCCAGGCCTATTAAGAAGACAATGCTTGAGTAGGGAATGGCGTTTTTTAAATTCATGGCAGTCGTCACGGCGTCTTTGGCGGAGTAGCCTATCTGCTGTAGTATCTGCGTCACTTGTTGCGGCGACGTGTAGCCCAGAGCTGCAAGCGCTATAAATAAGGCGGCGAGCACCACGGCAACCGAGACGATTCTCTTCACCAAGACTCCGACTAGTAGACCCACTACGAAGGGCCCGGCTAGTTGTATGATTTGTTCTAACGACGCCACAATAAGGCAGTGCCATGTCTTTATAGGTTTTACGACGTTGGAAAGACTCGGCGCAGAGTATATAAATTACAGGCGGGGGCGCCTCTGTGTTCAGCTGCATGCCCGGCTGCGCACTTTGTTGCAAGGCCAGCCCAGTTACTGTTCTGCCTCATGAAGTGTATATTTTACAGAGACTGGCTGAAAGACTCGGCGTCGCCGTGGTCTTCACTCCGGCTTATAAAGTGGCCGACGTCAAGTCGGGGCTGAGAATCGCCATGAGCTACCTCATGCA
>JAEMPK010000178.1 GCA_022759345.1 Pyrobaculum sp.
ACGAGGGAGCTGGGAAAGAACACAGTTGCGAGTCGCCGGGCGTCGGCCTCGGCATTGCCCGTATCCCCCGCCACAAAGGTTCGCTGTGGCCCCGGGGCTGTTTTGCGCCTAATACGGTGGGCGGCCGGAGGGCCCACCCGCCGAAGGTGGAGAAGAAGCTACACGAAGAGATAAACAAGAAGGAGAAAAACCTCGCCATAAGATCTGCCATAGCCGCCACCGGGTACAAGTCTTGGGTAGCTGCCCGAGGCCACGTGGTGGACAAGGTGCCCTCTCTTCCGCTCGCCGTCGTGGGCGAGGCGGAGAAGATAAGCCGTGCGAAGGAGGCTAGGAAGCTCTTTGAGGCCTTGGGGCTGTGGCCCGACGTGGAGCGCGCCGCCGAGGGTTTGAAGATTAGGTCTGGGAAGGGCAAGATGCGCGGGAGGCGGTACAAGGAGCCGAAGAGCGTGTTAGTGGTGGTGTCCAGCGTCGACGCGCCCCTCATCGCCGCCGTACGGAACTTCCCCGGCGTCGACGTCGTTGCCGCGGATAACCTCAACATGCTCGTGCTTGCGCCAGGCGGCGCGCCGGGCCGATTGACGCTCTGGACTGTACCAGCGATAGAAAAGCTGAGAGGGTTGTTTCTATGATTAGACGTTTCGTAGTCACAGAAAAGGCACTTCGCCTCGCCGAGAAGGAAAACAAGATAACGGTGATTGTAGATAGGGCGGCCACCAAGAAACAGATAGCAGACGAAATCCGGCGGCTCTACGGCGTCGAGGTCGAGAAAGTAAACACGCTCATAACACCGGAGGGGGAGAAGAAGGCGTATGTGAAGCTGACAAAGGAACACAACGCCATGGACCTCTTAAGTAGATTAGGCGTCTTGTAACTGTAGACATTTCCCGCCTCAAGGGGGCAGTAAGCTGTTGCAAAAATATTAAGATGGGGACAACTAACCATTGGCGTGATGTCGGTTTTAAGTTCGGAAAGATGAAGACGAACCCACGAACTGAACCTAAAGGCCAGTAGAATTTATCCGGCCCGAGAAGGCTGTGTAGAAGGCTCCTCCGCGGCCAAGCTATATATCTAGACGTGTTGGCTAAATGGGGGACAGGAGTGGCTTAGGGAGAGGCTGTCGGAAGCCACCTCCGCCCAAGGTAGCCTAGGTCGATGAGAAAGACTTTGCGTGGTGAAAATAAAGAGGTGGCTGTCGGGGGTTAGGCGGGGTGGTTGTTAGCTAGAGCTTTCTAAGGAGCCGTAGCCAGGTGGCGATGGACTCGCCGCCGGCTACGAGTTTGTTTTTAATTAGCCAATACTGTGTCGCGAGTCCCCGGTGGACTAGATACGCGGCGAACATGTTCACTAGAATCTTCGTCTGTCCCCGCCTGATGAGGCCTTTAATGTACTCCAGTGGGTAGTCTCTAGCCACTGGGTTTCCCTTTTCCGCGGACTCCCGCGCCCTGAGAGTCAGGAGGGTGAGGCCCGTCTCTTTGAGCCACTTCTCGAATTTCGTCACCTCCTCTCTATACGCCTTTGCGATGTCTGTTTCTATGAAGTGGCGCCAATACCGCATTAACTCCTTCAAAACAGAATCCACATAGACAAGACGAAGCTTGTTTAAAAATTAGCTGTGTAGTGCCCCGTTGCGATTTTTCTCTTTACTTCAATGGCGCAGTTGGGGCAGTAGAGCGTGGCGCCGCGTCGTTTCAACACAGAGCCGCATCGGGGGCAGCGGGAGAGGACGGAGCCGTAGGTGGCGCCGCGTATGCTCACCACAAGAGGCGGGCCGTGTGTTGAGATTACCCTGGCTCTTATGTAGTCGCCTATCCCCAGCTCCCCCTCTGCGAAGAAGTAGGGTAACACCCCGGTGAAGGTGTATTTGAGGTCCACAGGCCCCTTCTGCCCCTCTACGGCGAAGCATCTGAGCTGATACGCCCTCCGCCCCTTGCCTGTCACTTGGCAGTAGACCACAGCCCCTGGCTGGGGCATTGCGGGGTCTTTCAGCGGCTTTACCACGGCTGTGTGCGTCTTTTCGTCGAACGACGCCGCGCCCAGAACAGAGGATATGTACTTGTGGTCGAGGCTGTAGGCTGAGCCTTTAACTTCGAACTCCTCTGCGTATGCCAGTGTCTCTCCTGGCGTGACGATGATCTTCTTCACGTACGCTGGTGGGCGTGTGTATAAATTTTTAACTCAGCCCAGGGAGGCTTGTGTGTACGTAACTCTGTCGTTTAGTTTCCGCACGAGAGAGGAGGTGGAGAGGTTTCTTACGTTCCTAGAGAAGCACATAAAGACGACGTATATCGTCAGCACGAGGCTGACGCATGTCTATGTACAGCTGGAGGGCGAGGAGAAGGAGCTCGTAGACGCGGTGGCGCTTGTAAAAAGACTTGCGGGGCTGGCAAGAGAGGGGCGGTCAGTGGTGCAGATACCATTGCTCGTCCTGTTCAGAGACGCAGAGCTTGTGAGGCCCATACCGCCGGACGTCCTCGCAGACGCGTTGACGTTCAAAGGCCTCTTTGCAGAAGTCCGCGGAGACGTCCTTGAAACTGAGCTCGGCTACGAAGAAGTGCTTAAGGCGGCTGAGACCCTCTCGAAGATGTATGAAGAGGCTGAGAAACATCCGCTGACCCCCTCGGCGAAGAGGGTGGTGGTGGCCTACGCCTACGCCAGAGAGATCTCTATAGAAACCGCCATAGAGGAGCTGGTAAAGGCCGGTATTTTAAACAGAGGCGCCGTGTTGAGCCTCCGGCGCTCTCCTGAAGAGACGCGAAGTCTTCTCTTGGAAAATTTAAATAATCGTAGATAAGCCCTCTGCGTGTTTAATCTCGAGATTTTAAGACTAGACGACAAGTATCTAGAGATCAAGGTAAAGGGAGAAACCTACACCCTATTCTCACCACTTGTGGAATACCTCTCCAACGACCCCGACGTCGAATATGTGCAGTTCGACGTGGACCACCCCCTGCAGGAAAACGCCTACTTCAAGCTGAAGGTGAGGAGAGGCACTCCCCTCGAGGCGGTGAAGAGAGCGGTGAACTCTATTCTGGCAGACCTCGAGGAGCTCGAGAAGAGTCTTTTCCAGTGATTCTGGTATTGGCGGAGTCTGCGCTGGAGCTCGTGCCCAGCGAGCTCTGGCGCCACCCGGCGGTGTTGGCCGACGCGAAGAGGCGGAGGAAGAAGCCCGGCGAGATTCTGCTCGACAGATCTCGGCACCACCCAGCCATGCGCGACCTGCCGGACGCCTCTAGGCGGGGGAGGCCCGACATCGTCCACCAAGTCCTCCAAGTTTTTCAATACAGCATATTGAACAAGAGAGGCCTGGGCCGGGCGTATGTACATACGCGGGATGACTACGTGATTTCGCTGAGGCCGGAGACGAGGCCGCCGAAGAGCTACAACAACTTCGTGTCGTTGTTAGAGCAGTTGTACAAGGTCGGAAGGGTGCCGCCCAGCGGCGAGCCGCTTATGGAGCTTCATAAAAAAGACCTCCGCCGGTTGCTAGAGGAGCTCGGGGGTAGGTGGGTGGTTCTGCACGAGACTGGAGAGAAACTGCCTCTGTTGGATCTAGGCGCCGCCTTGTTGAATTCTGTGGTTGTGGTGGGCGGCTTCCCCCACGGTGACTTTGAAAACAGGTGGGTTTTAGAGGAGGCGGTAGGTAGGTATAGAATAGGCGACGAGACGATGGACGCTCCGCAAGCGATCTGTAGAGCCGTGGTGGCTGCAGAAGCGGCGGCTGGCTTGTTATGAACTACCAAGTATACCTCAAGAAGAGGGGCCGGTGGCGCCAGCTCCTCAGATATGTAGAACAAGCCGGCGTGCCGTACGTCTTAGAGGTGGAGAGACTTGATACTTCTAAGTCCCCCCTCACGGCGGCTCTTGAGTTTAGGGAGACGCCGCCTGAGGCGTTGACGTTGCCCCGCGTCGGTGAGGAGGAGTTCGACTGGTATGTAATGTTTGCAGACGCCTTAGATGTAAGAAGGCTTGTGCTCCCTCCACCGCCCGCTCTCCAGGCGGCGGCCGCCATATACGACAAGGCTGTGGAATACGGAATAGAGGTGAACTGGATCTACGGAACGCCGCCTATGACGAGGCCCGTCGATGTTGAACAAGTCGCGAGGTCTATCAGGCCTACGGCGGCTAGGATAGTCTACGACCCGGTCAAGGCAAAGGGGACTAAGGAGATATATAGAACCATAGTGGCGCTCAGCGGCTACATAAGAGAAATCTACCTATCGAACAGGCGGGGCGAGAGGGGGCCGCGCCTCCCGCCGTTCGACCCAATTGGGCGTATAAACTTTGTCGAGATACTACAAGCCTTGTACCTAATCCAGTGGGAGGGCCACATCACCATTAGGCAAGCCGCCCAATTTTTCGACGAGCTAGACCTCCAGCTCCGCATCGGATCTGAAGTTTTAGAGACTACGAGAAGCGTAGGGGTCTCTAAAAAGGTGCAAAGACGAGTGGCAGAAGTTCTCAACGAATTAATGCAATAAGACAAAGCAGAATATGTATTAATTTCTTTATAATATTCCCTTCGGCTATGGAGTCACGGTAGCTGTTTTGGATACAGGCATCGACTACAAACATCCAGAGCTCTACGGAAAAGTGGTGTATTGTATATACACCGTGGGGACCAGCCTTTACAAACGCATGAACTTGGGGAAGTGCGCAGATAGGAACGGCCACGGTACGCACGTCGCCGGCATAATCGCGGCTTCTCTCAACAACGTCGGCGTGGCTGGGGTGGCGCCCAAAGTCCGGCTGGTGGCCGTCAAGGTCTTAAGCGACTCCGGAAGCGGCTACTACAGCGACATTGCAGAAGGCATAGTGGAGGCCGTAAAGGCCGGCGTCAAGATATTGTCGATGTCGCTGGGCGGACCCTCAGACTCTTCAGTGCTCAGAGACGCGTCTTACTGGGCCTACCAACAAGGCGCCATACAGGTAGTAGCCGCCGGAAACTCAGGTTCAGCGGCTACGGGCTTGTGGACGCCTACGTGGCGGTAAATGCTGCGTTGGAAATAGGGTAACTCTTTTTATATATACAACGTCTCTCCTATATGCCCACGTGGACCGAATACATATTTTCTAAAAAGCTGGGGAAGACGCCTTCGCCGGGCGACGTGGTGGAGGTGGTGCCGGATTTAGTGGGCTTCCACGACCTCACCGGCTACCACGTGTTGGAGGTCTTGGAGAGCATGGGCAAGGTGGAGGTCTTCGACAAAGAGAGAGTGGTGGTGGCCTTTGACCACCTGGCGCCGCCTCCTACGCAGAGGGCGGCGGAGATCATGGTCTACATTAGGAAACACGTGAAGACGCTTGGTCTGCCTCATTTCTACGACGTTGGGGGCGGGATTCTCCACCAGATAATCCTGGAGAAATACGCCATGCCGGAGCAGGTCATCTTCGCCGCGGATTCCCACACCAACACCGCAGGCGCCCTGGGGGCCTTTGCCCACGGGATGGGGGCCACAGACATAGCGGCTACCCTCAAGCTGGGCAAGACCTGGGTTGTGGTGCCCACGCCGTTTAGAATAGACGTAGAGGGACACTTCCCGAAGGGCGTCGTGGGGAAGGACGTGGCGCTTCACCTCCTCGGCCAATTCGGCGCAGAGGGCTTCAACGGCTACTCCGTCGAGGTGTATGTGAAGGAGCCCAAGGCCTTCCCCATGGAAGACAGAGCCACCGTGGCCAACATGTCCACCGAGATGGGCGCCGACGCGCTTATGTTTGTGCCAGACGAAGTCACAGTGGATTACCTGCAGAGGGAGAGAGGCGTCACGTATAAACCGCCTCAGCTCATGCCGGGCATGTACGCCGAGAGGTATACAGTAGAGCTAAACAGATTAGAGCCCTTAGTAGCGGCGCCTCACAGCGTAGACAACGTCAAGTCCGTAAGAGAGGTGGAGGGGGTGGAGGTAGACCAAGTCTTCATAGGCTCGTGCACCAACGGGAGGTTGAGCGACATGGAGGCGGCGGCGCGGATCTTGAAGAGAGGCCGCGTCAAGAGCAGGTGTATAGCAATCCCTGCAAGTTACGCAGTGTTTAGAAAAGCCATGGAGCTGGGCTACATCGACATATTGACCAAGGCAGGTTGCGTAGTTACCTACGGCACATGCGGCCCCTGCCTCGGCGGACACTTCGGCGTAGCAGGTCCCGGCGAGGTCGTAGTCTCCACAAGCAACCGCAACTTCAAGGGGAGGATGGGGCATCCAGACTCCAAGGTCTACTTGGCAAACCCGGCCACAGCCGCCGCGGCGGCGCTCGAAGGGAAAATAGTCGACCCCCGCCCCTACTTATCTTAAGAGGTAGGCAAAAACCGCCTTTGCCGTATGCATTCTGTTTTCGGCCTGGTCCCAGACGGCGGACTGGGGCCCGTCTATCACGTCGTCTGTCACCTCCTCCCCTCTATGCGCCGGCAGGCAATGTAGAAAGACGGCCTTTCTACCTGCTATGTCCATTACTCTCTGGTTTACTTGGTAGGGCGATAGGAGGCGCCTCCTCTCCTCTGCCTCCTTCTCGAAGCCCATGGAGACCCACGTGTCGGTGTACACGCCGTCTACCCCCATTACGTCGTTTATAGAATCTGTGAAGTAGACCCGGGCCCCGGTCTTTGCCAAATCTTCCGAAAGATCATCGAGTAGCTTTGTGTTCCACAGCTCCTTCGGCCCCACCAGCCTAACCTCCCACCCCAGCTTTGCGCCAACCACGGCGAGGCTGGTGGCCACGTTATTCGACACGTCCCCCACGAACGCCACCTTGACGTTGTGGAGCCTGCCGGTCCGCTCCCAGAGGGTGAGGGCGTCTGCGAGGGCTTGGAGGGGGTGGTGTCTGTCGGATAGGGCGTTTATCACCGGGATGGAGCTGTATTTAGCCATCTCCTCCAAAGTCTCGTGTTTATACACCCTGGCGGTGACCGCGGCGGCGTATCGCGAAAGAACCCTCATGGTGTCGGCCACGGTTTCGCCTCTGCCGATTTGAAGCTCGTTTGGCGAAGTGGCGACGGGGTGCATCCCCAGCTGGGCCGCCGCCGCCGAGAGCGAAAGTCTAGTTCGTGTGCTGGGCTTCTCGAAGTAGAGAACAACTATTCGGCCGGGGAAAAGCGGAGTGTAGACCTCCCCCGCCATAAACCGCGTCTTGAAGTCTCTAGACATACGTAGAAGATACTCAACTTCATGTGGTTTGTATTCCATCAACGTGAGTAAATGACGCATAACCTACCTTAGCACCGCCCTTAAATATATTGATCTATAGAAATACCCACTCTGATATGTAGTCTAGTGGTGGTTTACCGGGAGTTGCTTGAGCACTATGCTTGTCAAGGTGGACACGACCCCCCTTATCTCACGTATGTTTTCAATCACCTGGTTCAGCTCTTCTGTGTTCTCAGCGACTACCCTAGCCACTATGTCGTAGTCGCCGGTCACCTCAGACACAGACGCCACGTTGCGCAGGGCAGCCACGCGTCTGGCCACCGACGTGGTGTAGACGTTGTTGGCCACCTTCAGCCACACGTACGCCTCGATGTGTTTGTTAACCCGGGCCTTGTAAGGCGTGTTGGTGATCTTCTCCAAGATCTCAAGCAAGTCTTCGTCTCTTAGACGTCTCGCGTTGCTACGCTTCACCTCCTCCACCACCTTCTCCAAGACGTCGGGGGGCACCGAGATGCCCATGCGCTCTAGCCTATACGCTATGGCCTTCCTCCCGCTGTATTTGTCAAGCGAGAAGTCGCGGCTCCGCCCCACCACCTCCGGCGGGATGGGCTCGTAGGTCTCTGGGTTGGCCAACACGCCGGCTTGGTGGACGCCGGCTTTGTGCGTAAAGACGTTCTCGCCGACTACGGGGAAGGTGGGCATCACAGTGATGCCGCTGGCGGCCTCCACCATGGCTGTGATCTCTGGAAGCTTCTCCAGCTTGACGAGCCTCGCCCCCTTGTGGTAGTAGTAAGCGGCGGCGAAGACTTGTAGCGGCGTGATGCCGGCCCTCTCGCCCAGCCCGTTGACCGTGGTGTGGACCACGTCTGCGCCGCCCTCCACGGCCGCGAGGCTGTTGGCCACGGCCATGCCGAAGTCGTTGTGGGCGTGTATGTCCAGCCCGACGCCGGGCACGGCCGCCTTGACTTTGGCAAACACCTCTCTGGCCCTGTCCGGCGTGAAGATGCCCACCGTGTCTGCAATGCTGACTCTATCCGCCCCCGCCTCGTAGGCTGTCTTGACCACTTGTATCAAGTAGTCCAAGTCGGCGCGGGAGGCGTCCTCCGCGGTGAACCTCACCGCGACGCCGTGCGATTTGACCATGGAGACCATCTCGGCGATTATCTGAAGCGCTTCTTCCCTACTCTTTTTGTGTTTATACTTGAGGTGGATGTCGCTGACGCCGTAGAACACAGCGACGCGGTCCGGCTCTAGCGAAGCCGCGTTTTCCAGGTCTTGCTTCACGGCGCGGCTGTGCACAACGATGTGGCTTCTGATCTCTCCCTGGCGCTTAAGCTGGACTATTTTCTTAATGGCCGACTTTATGTCGGGCGCCACGCTGGGGTCCCCCACCTCGATCATGCCGACGCCGATGTCTGAGAGGGCCTTGGCGATTCTGACGCGCCATTCTTCAGAGAACACAACGCCGGGGGTCTGCTCGCCTTCTCTAAGCGTGGAGTCTAGGATTACTGGGTGGTTGTTTTCCCCGAACGCATAAAGGCTAGAATCTTCCTATTTATAAAACTTTCCAGCTATATAGAATATATCATAAAACTTATTACTGCAGCTCGCGTAGAGCCTGTGCCTCTTTATTGGTGTACAGAGCTGAATCTCCCGGTGCTCGACGCGAGGAAGATCGCTTCGAAATGCGACGTTTTTACCGAGGTGAAACTTACACAACCTGCAGACCCCCGTCCCGCCTTCCCTGCAGATATAGAAATTACGAGAGGTGCCGTGATAAACGAGTTCGGCGACGTGAAGCTCGCTGAGAGGTTGATCCCAAGAGACGAGGTGGTTTTGCTCAACAAAATCCCCGGCTACGCAGACCAGGCCGACGAAGTTGTGGTGAGGGGGAGGACCGTGGGGCATAGGTTCTACGACGTGTTGGAGAGGCGGTGGAGGTTCCGGCCGCTCTACGAAGGCGTCGCCACGATGCTTCAAGAGCGGCTGGGCTTCTGGGCCGTGGTGGACATGTCGGAGTTGCCCGAGAGATACGACATACACCCAGACAGAATACTCGAGGGCGAGTTGCCCAGGGAGAAGTTCCGCCACGTCGCGCTGGCCACCAAAGACGGCCGGATCCACGGCGTCGCCAAGCTCTTCAGAGGCGGGAGGCTCCACGTGATTAAGTCGTGGAGGGCGAAGACGCCTCTGCCGCCTGGGCGCCCTTCCACTCTCAGCGAGGCGGCTGAGCTAAACAGAGAACACATAGAGGAGCTCGCCAGCGAGGCCGTGAAGTTCATAAGAGAGGTGGCTGAGAAGTACAAAAAGCCCATCGTGGTGTCTTACTCCGGCGGGAAGGACAGTCTGGTGGCGCTGGACCTCGTGGCCAGGAGCGGCTTGCCGTTCTACGTCTACTTCAACGACACAGGGCTTGAGCCGCCTGAGACGTATAAAAACCTAGAGGCGATACGGGAGAGATACGGCGTAGAGGTGATCGTGGGGGCAGCCGGCGACCGCTTCTGGCGCGCCATGAAGCTCTTCGGCCCGCCCGCGAGAGACTACCGATGGTGTTGCAAGGTGATTAAGCTGGGCCCCACCACGGAGGCGCTCAAGGCTAAGTTCCCGCAGGGCTACATAAGCGTAGTGGGGCAGAGGGGGGCTGAGTCCTTCCTCAGGGCCAGGTTGCCCAAGGTCTCGCAGAGCAAGTGGGTGGCCGGCTCCGTCGTCGCGGCGCCGCTCCAGGAGTGGACCGCGTTGGAGGTGTGGCTGTATATATACCTGCATAAGCTCCCCTACAACCCGGCCTACGAGAGGGGGTTCGACAGACTCGGCTGCGTCGTGTGTCCGGCGAATGAGCTGGCGGAGCTCGACCTAGTAAAAAGGAGCTACCCAGACGTATACGAGAAGATGGAGACAGCGTTGAGGGAGCGCTTCTCCGAGAAAGAAGTGGAGATGGGGCTGTGGCGGTGGCGTGGAAGGATACCGGGCGACATGGCGAGGTGGGTGAAAAGAGAGAAGGGGGCAGAGCTCCCCGTCCGGCTCAGAGTTGATGGAGGCGAGGTGAGGGTCGAGATGGACGCGGAGCCCGACCCCGCAACTCTGAGACATCTGCTGAAGATGTTAGGCACGGTAGAGGGCGAATATGTGGTCAGAGGCAAGAGGGGCGTCGTGAAGCTTGAGCGGAGGGGGAGCGGCTGGGCCATCTCCGCCGGGGACGGCAAGACGGCGCTGGACGCCGCCGGTCTGTTGGTGCGCTCTGCGATATGCGGCGACTGCGACCTCTGCGTTCACTGGTGCCCCACCGGCGCGTTGAAGAGGACAGGCCCAGGCAGGAGGTTTGAGGTAGACGAGAATAAGTGCATAGGCTGTCTTCTCTGTAGCGCGGCGTGCCCCGCCGCCCAGTACCTAGTCTACAGAAATGAAGGCTAAGCTGACGGTTTACATCCCGCCGCATCTACCTCCCGTAGACATCCCGGAATTCGACGTGACCTGGAGGACCGCGGTCCTGGACTTGTCGAGGTTTTTAGACAGGTCGCGGGGGCAGTGCCGGGCCGACGTGGCGGTGGAGGCGCTTGCCGCAGGCATCTCCACGCCGACGGTGTACGTGCTCGACTGCGACGGCTACTACCCAGGCTTCAACTTCCTCTTCGGCCTGGCGCAACCGGCCTTAAGGACAGCCGTGGTGTTTACGGCAAGGCTCCGCGGCCCTCTATTCGCGGAGAGGCTGGCTAAAGAGATCACGCACGAAGCTGGGCATCTCTACGGGCTGAGCCACTGCTCCAACCCCAAGTGCGTCATGTACTTCAGTAACACTTTGCTGGACACCGACAGAAAGAGCGTCTACTTCTGCGATAAGTGCAGGAGGAAGCTACTTGCCCGCTACCTCAACCCCTAGGAGCTTCGCGATTCTTCCGTCTAGCGATCTGAGGAGGTCTCTGTTTCCGACTAACGTGTGGTAGTAGCTTGTGACCCCGTTGGCGCCCATGAGGAGCCTGAGCTCCTTGGTCAAGGCGCTGATCACGTTTTCGTATCTCACCATGCGGGCCCTCAGCTCCATATGCTTGACCCGCTCCTTGACATGTTCGAAGATCCCCAGGGGGGCCACCAGATCCGCCCCAAGCGCCGCGAGCTTGTATATGTCGCCGCCGTTGTACAGCCTCCCCACCGCCACTATGTATACCTGCCCCCTGACCCCCCTCCGCCTAAGATCCAGGTCGAGCCGCGCCACCGCCTCCTCCAAAAGGCCACCTCCTAGCCTCTCATCTATCACTACCACGCCTGAGGCGACATCGACGTCGCGGCCCGGCGGCACCACTACCGCGCCCTCGTCTATGTGCCTCAGCCCGTATGCGTTTTCGCCGTAGATGGGGGCGCCCAGGGCGTAGGCCGCCAACACCGCCGCGTCGTCTATCGCTGGCACCACGACCGGGGTGTGGTACTCCTCGGCGCCTACCCTCACAGAAACCTCCAGATCCTCCCTGTAGGGGTCCACGGAGGGGTGGGTCACCTGCGCCGCCTCTATGCGCAACAGATCGAGCGGCCGCCTCGCAGGCGTGGTGTACCCCGGCACGACCCCGCCCATCCCAGTTATGGGCGGCCGCCCCTCCTCGTAGTACTCCCTCTGCACCAGCTGCCGGACGTTTGGATCTATCCACGCCACCTCCCCCTCCTCCCTAACCGTCAAGCCCAACGCCTCGGCGAGATAGGCGTCTACGTAGTACGCCTCCAGCAGATCCTTCCGCCCTACTAGCTCCCTTATGCTGGACATGCCTAGGGCGTAGAGCACGGCCTTGAGCCCCCTCCCCACGGCGAGGAGGTAGTTGGCAAGTAGCCTGGAGGCCCACTCTATGTCGAGCACCTTAGGCGCCCCTATCATATTAGTAAGCGCCGTTGGGCAGCCGCCCGTGTGGCAGGCGTGGCACATTATGCAACCCATGGCTATCAAAGCCGCGGTACCCAGGTTGGCCATGTCGGCGCCGAGGGCCACGATCTTCGCCACGTCCATGGGGCTGTAAAGCAAACCTCCAGCCACCACGCGGACGTTGTGACGGGTGCCGTCTCTCCGTAGCCACGCGTCGACCACGGGAACTGCGTAGTCGATGGGGATGCCCAAGTGATCCCGCGCCACAATCGGCGTCGCGCCGGTCCCCGCACCTGCGCCGTCGATGATTATGCCCTCCGCCGTGGACCTCGCCACGCCGACCGCGACGAAGTGTATCTTGTTGACGGCTGCCACCTTAACCAACACGGGCTTCCCCGTCATATCCCTAAGCGCCTTGACGCGTTGGGCGAGGTCCTCTATGGAGTATATGTCGTGGTGCGGCGCCGGCGAGAGGGCGTCGCTCCCCACGGGTATCTTGCGCAGTTGGGCAATCACGTCTACCACCTTCTTGCCGGGCAGGTGGCCGCCGATGCCCGGCTTGGCCCCCTGGCCGATCTTTATGTTGACCGCCAAGCCCGCCTTGAGGAGGGCCATGTCCATGCCGAACCTCGCCGAGGCCCACTGTACCACTATGTTGCGGAACTTCGCCACCTCAGGGTGGAGGCCGCCTTCGCCTATGCCGGCCACGGCCCCCACCTCGGTCGCGGCCTTCGCTATTGCGATGTTCGGGTTCCCGCTCAACGCGCCGAAGGACATATCGCCTATATACAGCGGGAGCTCCAGCCTGTTTCCAAAGAAGTCTATCCCCACGTCCACGTCCAACCTGTCCGCCCTAGAAAGCGCCTCCTTCAACGAGGAGGGCCTCAGATCCCTGAATACCAGCCTGTCAAGTAACCTCCCCCGCCTCGCCGGGCCGTTCAGCTCAACATGCGGCATTCCGGTCTCCGCCATCTTCCTAACGGCGGCCACCCGCTCCTCGCCCCAGAACTCCGGCACTAGATGCCTCGCCGGCTCTATATATGTCCTCACAACTATATGTTGCATCACGAATACTACATCTACTCTATATAAGTTTACTCACGCTGAAGCTCAGCGGGGGTTATCACAGTGAAGACCTCTCTTTCTATAGATACGTCTTCGTTAAACAGATTATTGAACCTCCTGACGTACGGCATAAGCACGGCCAGCTCTTCCTCCGTCAGCTCCCTCACCTCGACCCTGTGGTATAGCGAGAAGAGGCGGCGGACGTGCCCATCCTCCAGCGTGGTCTTCGCGTCCATCTGCACCCCCGCAAGCCTCAAGGCCTGGAGATAGCGCTCCATCTTATTGACCTCCAGCCCCCCGCCTATTTTCCCTCTTTCCACCTCTCCCCTTATGTAGATGGTGCCCCCTACCATGCCGGCGCCTAGCCTGCGGCCTACCTCCTCCTCAGAGGTGTGTCTCAGCACCAAGATGACTCCTCCGCCCATGTATTCGCCCAAGTAGTCTCCTGCCGAGCCTCCAATCACGAGGACCCCACCTCTGTGTTGTATGCCGGCTCTGTTCCCAGCGTTGCCGTATACATATATCTCGCCTCCCCTCTTGGCTTGGCCGACGGCGTCGCCGACGTTGCCGTAGACGGCTATCAAGCCGCCGTTCATGGCGTCGCCCAAGTCCTCCTGGGCGTCGCCGTATATGTACATCTCGCCTCCCTCCATCACGTTGCCGGAGGCGTTCCCCACAATCCCCCACAGCTTGAGAACTCCGCCTTGCATGCCGTTGCCCAGGTACCTATGGCCGAGGACGTTGACCACGTCTACGCGGCCCTCCTCGGCCAGTAGTCTCCTCACCACGGGCGAGAGCTCCGTTGGTCCGTACTGCGACGCGTCCAGCGCCTGGGGCGGGGGCAACGGAAGTTCTGGGCTTACGGCCCTCTTCCTGTATCTGCCCCAGATCTCGCCGTCTGACGCGACTACGTATTCGCCGCCTCTGAGAGCCCATATCTCGACCCCGTTGCCAGCCACCGCCTTGATGGCGGCGGCTTCGCTGGCTACATACAGTCTGCCCCCGGCGAGGCCCATATACAGCGGTCTGAAATGTTGCGTGTCTACAAAGGCGCCGAATACGGGCCTGGGGCCGCCTATTATAAACGCCACTGCGTAGGGCCCGTCAAGCCTAGCCCACCTAATGCGTTCGCCGTACATGAGCTCCTCTATGGCCTCCTCCACCCCGTGCCGCCGGTAGAGCTCCCAGAGCAAGAAGGCTATCGCCTCACTGTCGTTGCCTGTGAAGCCGCCGTGTCCAAACCCGTATTTAAGCAGGTTGAGGTTGGCGCCGTAGGAGCTGAGGTCGCCGTTGTGCACAATAGCGACGTCGCCGGCGGAAAAGGGGTGGCTGTAGTAGGGGAACCCGCCGGGGCTGTTGGTGGGATACCTGGTGTGGCCTAGCCAAGCCGCCGACTTCTTCTCGGAAATTTTGTATATTTTATCGATGTCCTCGGGCCATCCAATCACCTTATACACGTCAAGCCACCTGCTCCTCACGTAGACCACGCCGTCTACGTCTCCGTCGCCGTATTTGGTTACGTCGTATACGCCGCTGGGCAGCTTATACACCTCTGCGGCGTCCGGGGGAGGCATATGCGTAAAGAACTTAACCCTGTTGTGAGGGGAAGGGGCATAGAGGGCGACGCCGGCGCCGTGTCTGGTGCCGCGTTCTCTCATCACGGCAAGAGCCCTGATCACTACGCTACCATCTATGTACTCGTTTAGCAGGCTATATACACCAAAGATTCCACACATTAGAACTGACGAGATGTATTGAGCATTTAAGCGTTACTCAATACAAATAAATAGAACTTCCTCATGGCCTATCTAGGTAACTATATGGAAAATTTTCGGAGATCAGCGAATGATATATTATTCTTAATTAAAAATAAT